>JAYVOI010000036.1:0-2617 GCA_043758005.1 Ilumatobacteraceae bacterium | reverse complement strand
TTCACCTCGGAAAGCGTCACCGAGGGCCACCCCGACAAGATGGCCGACCAGGTCAGCGACGCGGTTCTCGACGCCATCCTCACCGAGGACCCGAACGGGCGCGTGGCGTGCGAGACGCTGCTCACCACCGGCCTGTGCGTGGTGGCCGGTGAGATCACCACCACGGCCTACGTCGACATCCCGAAGCTGGCCCGCGAGGTCATCAACGGCATCGGCTACGACAACGCCCTGTACGGCTTCGACGGAAACACCTGCGGTGTGATCGGGTCGATCGACGAGCAGAGCGGTGACATCGCCCAGGGCGTCGACCTGAGCGAGGAAACACGTGCGGGTCGCAGTGGGGAAGACATCATCAACGCCCAGGGCGCCGGCGACCAAGGGATGATGTTCGGCTACGCGTGCGACGACACCCCGGACCTGATGCCGCTGCCGATCTGGCTGGCGCACCGCATGGCCGAGAAGCTCACCGATGTCCGCAAGGCTGGCGCTGTCCCGTATCTGCGACCAGATGGCAAGACCCAGGTGACGTTCGAGTACGACAACACCGGTCGCCCCATCCGCCTCGTGACCGCGCTGATCTCGACGCAGCACCAAGACGGCGTCGACCGTGACACCGTCATCCGACCCGATCTGATCGAACAGGTCATCCGCCCCGTCGTTCCTGCGCAGTTCGCCGATGACGACTACAACGTGTACATCAACCCGACCGGCAAGTTCGTGATCGGCGGCCCCCACGGCGACACCGGCCTGACCGGTCGCAAGATCATCGTCGACACCTACGGCGGCATGGGTCGCCACGGTGGCGGCGCATTCAGTGGCAAGGACCCGTCGAAGGTCGACCGTTCGGCTGCCTACGCAGCACGTTGGGTGGCGAAGCACGTCGTCGCCTCGGGCGCAGCGACTCGGTGCGAAGTGCAAGTGGCCTACGCGATCGGGATGGCTCATCCGATGAGCATCCTCGTCGAGACGTTCGGCACCAACACCGTCGACAACGACAAGATCGTGGCCGCCGTCAAAGACGTCTTCGACCTCCGCCCGGCGGCGATCGTGCGCGACCTCGACCTGAAGCGGCCGATCTACCGCAAGACCGCGGCCTACGGTCACTTCGGCCGGGCGCTGCCCGAGTTCACATGGGAAGCGGTCAGCAAGCTCGCCGACTACAAGAGCGCTGTCGGCCTGTAATCCTCTAGCGTCGCCGGGCAATGGACCCGTCGTCGCCGCTGGTCGCCCGCGTCGTGCCTGACGTGACGGGGCTCGACAAACACTTCGACTACCTCGTCCCCGACGCCATGCGCGACCGGGTTGCGGTGGGCTCGATGGTGCGCGTGTCGTTGCACGGGCGACGCGTCGGCGGTTGGATCGTGTCTCTCGGCGATCCGGATGGATCAGTGGCGGTCAGCCGGCTCATCCCGCTGGCGAAGTGGTCGGGGGTCGGGCCGACCGCGGACCTCATCACACTCGCCCGCTGGGCGTCGTTGAGATGGGGCGCAGGACGGCTGCGTCCGTTCATGGTGGCGGCCAGTCCCCCCGGGATGGTGGGCGTATCGTCATCGGCGCAGCCCGGTCGTGCCGGAGCACCCGACGACAACCCGCTGCCTCGACTGATCCGCCTGCCGCCGTCGGGCGATCACATGTCGGTGCTCGTCGAGGCATTGTCTCGTGGTCCGGCTCTCGTGATCCACCCTGCCGTCGACGAGGCCCGCCGCTTGGGCGCCCGGCTTCGCCTGTCGGGGTACTCCGTCGCTGTGCATCCAGATCAGTGGGCCCGCGCTGCTGCCGGCGTCGACGTCGTGATCGGCGGCCGCAGCGCGGTCTGGGCGCCGTGCGCCGGAATGCGCTCGATCGTCGTGCTCGACGAGCACGACGAGGCCCTGCAAGAGCAACGATCGCCGACATGGCATGCACGTGACGTCGCGATCGAGCGAGCGCGACGCGCCGGGGTGCCCTGCGTTCTGGTCTCACCATGCCCTTCGGCCACCGCCTTGCATTGGGCGGCGGACTCCTTGCGGCGCAGCTCGGTGGCAGAAGAGCGCGACGGCTGGCCGATCCTCGAACTGATCGATCGTTCGCGGGAGGAGCCGTGGAAGCGTTCGCTGCTGACGTCGCCGCTGATCCAACATCTGCGCAGCCCTGACCAGCGCGTCGTCTGCGTGCACAACACCAAAGGACGGGCACGCCTGCTGGCGTGCCGCACCTGCAAGTCGTTGCAACGATGCGAGAAGTGTCAGGCAGCAGTCATGCAGGACGACAGCGGATCGCTGGTGTGCCAGCGCTGCGGAACTACTCGACCGGTCGTGTGCCAACACTGCGGTTCCGGAGCGCTGTCGCTGCTGCGGCCGGGCGTGAGCCGCCTCCGGGAGGAGATCGAGGCGGCCGCCGGCCGGCCGGTGGGCATGGTCACGGGCGACACCGACTCGCTGCCCGATTGCGACGTGTTGATCGGCACCGAGGCGGTGCTGCACCGGGCCGGTCGCGCCGACGTCGTGGCCTTCCTCGACCTCGACGCAGAGTTGCTGGCGCCGAGGTATCGGGCCGGCGAACAGGCGATGGCGTTGCTGGCGCGTGCCGCCCGATTGGTGGGAGGACGCAGTGCGGGTGGCCGTCTGTTGGTGCAGAC
>JAYVOI010000035.1:0-6207 GCA_043758005.1 Ilumatobacteraceae bacterium | reverse complement strand
CGACCAGCGGATCACCCAACGCAAACCTGGTCTCACCTGAGGGCGAAACGGACCGGACAAGACAAGGAAAGTTGCTCATCCGCGCATGCTCACAGCACCACCCACAACCACCGCGGACCCCGAATTATCACCCGTGTATTAGGCGATCTGGGCGCCATGCTCGGTCACCGGCGCAGCTCAACGAGAACTGTGGCGCCCAGATCCGCAACGCGCGCCCGAGAACGGCGCAGGGAGTCGGTGATCCGGATCCTGGTGTGTCCCCTCAGCACTGGTCGCAGATGGGGCAACAATTGGCTGGTGGGGCGCTTCTCTCGGTCAGCTGGTCGCGCACTCGAACACGCGCTCGGTGTAGTCCTGATCCGTCACGTTGTACCAGTTCTTGCCCTCGAGGCAATCGGGATGTGACAGCTCGTACGGCAGTTCGAACTCGAAGATGGTGCCGTCGTCGACGTACTTCTGGAAGCACGGCGCAGCGGCGGTGCCGAAGGCGATGAAGTCCTCGTCGCTCATGCTGTACACCTCGCCGGTCCAGTACTTCTCGCCGACGCCACACTCCGGGAACCGGTAGTAGGGCGCCACGAACGTCGGGTCGATCGATCCGTCGTCCAATCCGGCCGACACGCATGCCGAGTATCCGGCGTAGTCGGTCTGGTCGAAGCAGGCGTCGAACGCACTGCTGTCCGTGCCGTTGGGGTCGTCGGCGATGCCGCCGGTGTCGGTGGTGTCGGTCGTGCCGGAGGTGTCACCGCCGAGCCCGAATATCCCTGACGTCGAGAACGACTCGGACACCTTCTTGACACCGTCGATGATGTCGGTCAGTTCGCCCTTGTCGAGCGCCGACAGCAAGCTCACATAGACGTCGAAATAGGTGCCGATCGGGCTGACATACCAGGCGCCGCCGACCTTCTGCACGGTGATGCCGACCGGCTTCATGTCGGAAAATGCATCCCCGATCGTCTTGATCAACGTCTTCAGATCGCCGGTCTCGTCGAGCCCCAACGCGCCGAGCGCGTCGTCGATCGACCCGGCGACCTTGCACGAATCAGCGGTCGTGTCACCGGAGGTGAAGACGACGCAGCCGTCCTTGTTCTCGACCGTCACGTCGGTGCCGTTGGCGGAGGCCTTCAGGTTGAACCCGTCGATCGCGACCGAACGCCGGTCGCCGCTGCCGCTCACGGTGTACTTGATGTCGGAGAACGCGATCTTGGCGTCGAGGTCGTCGACGCCACTCTGGGCGCTGTCGATGAACATCGGCGCGTAACGCTGCAGCGCCTCGGCCTCGTTGGGGTTGAGCGCGGCGATCAGCGCTTCGACATCGAGGTCGTCGACCGCGTCGAAAATCGCCTGCACGGCTCCCTCGGGCGAGTCGGAGCCGGGGGCGACGACTGGAGTCTCGGGGATGTCGTCGCCACTCTGGCGGGCGTTCTCGGCGATGGAGTAGAACGCGCTGAGGTACCACCGCCCGTCGCGCTTCACGGTCGCCAACTTCCAGTCGATTGCGCTGTCCTGCGGATCAGAGTCGAGCGCTGGGCGATCGCCCCCGAAGGCCTCGTCGATCAACAAGTTGCCGATCGGCACTGCGGCGCCGTCGACCGAGGCGGTACCGGTCGCCGTGATGCGGATGTCGGAGATCTCGGCGACGTTGGTGTCGGTCGGATCGACCTGCACGTCGTCGAAGGCGATGTCGAGCCCGCCGACCTTCTCCAGTGTTGCAGTATCGCCGACGATTTCCAGGCGCTTCAGGTTGTCGACGATGTCGATCAGCGGCTGGCGCATCATGTCGCGCTCGCCGGGCAACAGCAGGTCGACGACACCCAGCGCGTCCTCCGCTGACAAGGCTTCCATCAACCGGGTACCGACCTCAGTGGGGCTCGCCGCGCCACCGTCGTTGCCGGCAACGATCTTGCTGACGGCGAAGCCACCGGCGCCGAGCAGCGCGACAACGGCGACGAGTCCGCCGACGACCTTGCCTCGGCTGCGTTTCCCGACTGCGCTGGCGGGCACCACGGTCGCGGTCGGCTCACCGTCGTGTGCGGTGAAGAGTGGTGGTGCGGGGCTGAACGCTCCGCCCGAGAACGGCCCAGCCTGCGGAGGCATCAGCGGCGGCCCGACGGGCATCGGCGGCGGCAACGTCGGGCCACTCGGCGGCGCGGGCTGCTGCGTGGGTGGTTCGAACGCGATGCCGTCCTCGTCGGTGTCCACGGAAGGTCCCTTTCGCCGCAATTTGGTACTTAACCGTATCGGCTGCAAACGGGGCGACCTGAGCACTTGTCACCAAGCTGATCCGGGCGACCTACTCTGTGCACATGCGCATCCTCATGTCGGGTGCAAGCGGTCTGATCGGTACGGCACTGAGCAGCCACTTGTCCACCGACGGCCACGTCGTGACTCGCCTGGTCAGACGCGATGCGCGCGAGGGCGAGCACCGGTGGGACCCGGCGGCCGGCATCCTCGATGCCGACGCGTTCACCGGTTGCGATGCGGTGATCAACCTGTCCGGCGCCAACATCGGCGACAAGCGATGGACCGACCAGTACAAGGCCGAGCTGTTGTCGAGTCGTCTGCAGTCGACGACGTTGCTGGCGACGACGCTGGCGGGACTCGATACCAAGCCGTCCGTCTTCATCTCCGGTTCGGCGATCGGCTGGTACGGCGATCGAGGCGACGAACGGCTCGACGAGCTGTCAGCGGCCGGGACCGACTTCCTCAGCAACGTGTGTCAGCAATGGGAAGCGGCGACGCTGCCTGCGGAGGACGCAGGCATTCGCACCGTTCACGTCCGCACGGGCATCGTGCTGTCGGCACAGGGTGGCGCGTTGAAGAAGCAACTCCCCCTGTTCAAGCTCGGCCTCGGCGGGCGATTCGGAAACGGGCACCAATGGCAGAGCTGGATCTCGATCGACGATGAGGTCGATGCGATCGCTCACCTGCTGACGACCGACATCTGCGGGGCCGTGAACCTGACTGCTCCGAATCCGGTCACCAACAGCGAGTTCACCGCAACGCTCGGCAAGGTGCTCCACCGACCCGCCGTGCTACCGATCCCGTCGTTCGGACCCAAGATGCTCTTCGGTGGGGAGATGGTCGACACACTCCTCCTCGGCGGGCAACGCGTCTCGCCCACTGCGCTGCAGCGCAGTGGATACGAGTTCCATCACGAGACGCTCGACTCGGCCTTGCGGGATCTGCTGCAACGCCCGGCGTGACTCCAGTTCGTCAGTATTGATCGGCGGTCTCGACTGCCGACCAGCGAGCAAGTTCGGCCTCGAGATCGAGCCGTTCGACACCGGGCGACGTGGTCGGCCAGTTCGCTCTCGGCACGGCCCACATGATCTCGAACTCGATGCCATCAGGGTCATGGGCGTACAAGCTCTTGCTGACCCCATGATCGCTTTCACCGACCAATGAACCTGCGTCGAGGAGCTTGGTGCGCAACGTGGCGAGCTCCTCGATCGTGTTGACCTGCCACGCAAGGTGGTAGAGGCCGGGCGAATGCGCGGGCGGCTTTGGGCGATCGCCGACGCTGAACAGACCGAGATCGTGATCGTTGGTCGATCCATCGGCGCGTAGGAAGACCGCCTGGCCGCCCATCGTCGCCACGGCCTCGAAGCCGAGCACCGTGGTGTAGAACTCTGCGGATGCCTGGGCGTCGCGCACCCAGAGCACCGCATGGTTGAGTCGTCTGATCAACGGGATCAGGCCTTGACCACTTGCACGTCGAGCTGGATCTTGACCTTCTCGCCGAGCATCACACCGCCGGTCTCGAGGACCACGTTCCACTCCAGGCCCCAGTCCTTGCGGTTGATCTCGGTCTCGGCAGTGAAGCCGGCGCGGGTGCCGCCCCAGGGATCGCCGCTGACGCCTTCGAACTCGAGCTCGAAGTCGACGTTCTTGGTGATCCCTCGGATGGTCAGGTCCGCGTGCAGCACGTAGTCGCTGCCGTCCTTGTCGATCCCGGTGCTGGCCAGGGTCATGGTGGGGTACGTCTCGGCGTCGAAGAAGTCGCCAGACTTCAGGTGTCCGTCACGAGTCTCGTCGCGGGTGTCGATCGAGGCGATGTCGGCGCTGGCTTCGACCGTTGACTTCAACGGGTCATCGGCAACGGTCACCGTGCCGGTGAAGGCCGAGAACCGGCCACGCACCTTGGTGACCATCAGGTGCCGGGCGACGAAGCCGACCGACGAGTGCACGGGGTCGACGTTCCAAACGCCGGGGGTGAGATCTGCGAGTGAGGACATGGTGGCAACTCCTTGTTGTTCTGGTTCCGCATCGACCTGACGCGGGCTCAATTACTTGTGGCCACAACAATTGTAGGGACAATTGCTTGCGTGCGCAACCTTTCTTCGAGACAACGGTAAGATACAACCCATGGCGAGCACATGGCTATCGGCGAGCGAGATGCGAGCGTGGCGAAACTTCATCGAGTCGGTCAGCACGATGACTGCTGCATTGGAGAGCGATCTGGTGCCGTTCGGGTTGACCTTGGGTGATTACGAGGTACTGGTCCGACTGTCGGAAGCCGAGGACCACCGCCTGCGGATGTGCGACCTGGCAACCTCACTGCAGCTGTCGCCCAGCGGCCTGACCCGACGCCTCGACGGGCTGGTCAGCTCCGGTTTGGTCGAACGTGTCGCCAACCCCTCGGATCGCCGGGTCATGTTCGCGGCCCTGACTGCCGCCGGTCACGCCAAACTCGTCGACGCGGCGCCCGACCATGTCGCGAGCGTGCGCAACCGGTTCCTCAAGGATCTGACGAAGGAGCAAGTGCGATCCCTCGGCGACATCTTCGAGATCGTGCGGGCCAACCTCACGGCTTGCCCGGAATGACCGCACTCCCCGCCGGCTTCCGCGCCTATGTCGCCAACGTCGGGATCAAGGACTCGACCGACGATTTCGTCGTCGTCGCCACGGATTCGCCGTGCCCGACGGTCGGCGTGTTCACGACGAGCAGCTTCGCCGGACCCAGCGTTCTCGTCAGCCGCGAACACCTGTCGTCGCCGACCGCGCAGGCCGTCGTCGTGATCTCCAAGAACGCCAACGTCGCGACTGGTGACGTCGGCCTGGCCAACGCTCGCGAGGTCGTTGCCGGTGTCGCCACGGCGCTCGGCTGCACCGCCGGCGATGTACTGATCGCCTCCACCGGCGTGATCGGCCGCCAGTACCCGATGGATCGCGTGCGCGCCGGTCTGGCGGCCATTCCCGCGTCGTTTCCGTCTGTCGAGGCCGACCTCGTGGCTACCGGCATCATGACGACGGACACGGTCTCGAAAGTGGCCAGCACGTCGGTGGGCGCGGCGCGCATCGTCGGCGTCGCCAAGGGTGTCGGCATGATCGAGCCCAACATGGCCACCCTGATCACGTTGATGTTCACCGATGCCCGCCTGACCGCCGGCGACCTCGACCCGATTTTTCGACGCGTCATGGATCGCACGTTCAACTGTGTCTCGATCGACACCGACACCTCGACCAGCGACACGGCGATCGTGATGGCCGGCGGCGAGGCCGGGCCGGTCGATCTCGTCGAGTTCGAGCAGGGTTTGTACGAGGTGGCAGCTTCGTTGACCAAGCAGGTCGCACGTGATGGCGAGGGTGCCGAGAAGTTGATCGAGGTCGTCGTCGAAGGTGCACACACACCAGAGCAGGCCAAGCGGGTCGCCAAGGCCATCGTCAACTCACCCCTCGTGAAGACCGCCGTGCACGGCGCCGACCCGAACTGGGGCCGAGTGGCCATGGCGATCGGCAAGTCGACGACTGCCGATGAGGTCGACCAGTCGCAAGTCGTCATCCGCTTCGGTGATCAAGAGGTCTACCCGTCGTCGGTCGACGAAGCAGGGTTGCGCGCCCTCGCCGAATACATGCGGGGCGACGAGGTCCGGATCACGGCGGCGCTCGCCGCCGGCGATGCATCGGCGACGGTGTGGGGCTGCGACTTGACCGACGGCTACATCCGAATCAACGCCGACTACACGACCTAGCTGTGGCAATCACGCCATCGAGGGACCAAGGTCCCTACTCCGACGAGTCCTGATAGGCGACGATGGGTCCCAAAGCGAGGGGACCGCTTCTCGTCAAAGGAGCCTGCGTGTACATAGGGCGGGGCCTACGGAGTGCCTCTTTCATCGGATTCGCCACGGCCACGGTGTTGTTGGTCGTCGGAACTCAGGCGAATGCTGCAATCGTGCCAACCGTGCCGCTCCTGACGGCCGC
>JAYVOI010000034.1:0-31527 GCA_043758005.1 Ilumatobacteraceae bacterium | reverse complement strand
CTTGATCGCGTCGGTGATGTAGGCGATGATCGGGTCGGTCTCCTGGCCCTCGTAGTACACGATGTTGATCGTGTCGCCGGTGACACCGGGCGCCGTGGCACCGCCGTTGTCGCCG
The DNA here is from genome assembly GCA_043758005.1 of Ilumatobacteraceae bacterium. Taxonomy (GTDB): domain Bacteria; phylum Actinomycetota; class Acidimicrobiia; order Acidimicrobiales; family Ilumatobacteraceae; genus JAENVT01. The sequence continues at coordinate 31,412 of JAYVOI010000034.1, read as the reverse complement.
GTGAAGGGAGCAAAGCACGCCGGGGCGAAGTAGTCGGGAACGGCGAGCCTGCCGGTCGACGTGTCGCACCGATTTCCCCAGTCGATCGAGTCTGCTTTGCCCTGCAACGTCGCCTCGGCATACGACAGTGGGTAGGTGACGGCGGCCGGCGGCGTCGTGGTGCCGACCGCCGTGGTGTCGGCGCCGGGGGTCGTGGTGCCGGTCGGTGCGACCGACGTGGATGCGGCAACGGCCGTGGATTGCGGTGCCACCGCCGTGGTGGCCGAGCTGGTTCCATTGCCGGAGTCGCGGGTGATCACCACCAGCCCGATGACGACCGCTACCAGGACGACGACGCCGGCGATCGGGCCCCACCGGCGGAGCTGACGGCTGCGATCAGCACCTGTCGAGCTGGCTGGCTGCATGTGGCTATCCCCTGATGCCGGAGCGCTGCCGCGCTGCTGCGTTGTTCCCCAAGTAGCTCTCTACCACGTCGGGGTGGGTCAACACGTCAGCCGGGCTGCCGACGGCGATCACCTCCCCCTGATCGAGGGCGATCAATCGATCGGCGATCGTTGAGATCAACGGCAGGTCGTGTTCGATCACCAGCAGGCTGGCGCCCATCTCATCGCGCAGGCGCAACAGCACCGGCGCCAACGCTTCGACCTCGCGCTGGGCAATCCCGCTCGAGGGCTCGTCGAGCAGCACCACTGTCGGGCGGTGGCCGACCAGGCAGGCAAGATCGACGATGCGCCGGGTGCCGGTCGAGAGCTCACGGATGAACGAGTTGCGATACGAGCCGAGGTTCATCACTTCGATCAACTCCTCGACGCGGACGTGGGTGCGCTCCTCGTCGTCGAACACCGTCGGGAACCGCAATGCGGCAGCCAGCACGCTGCGTTGCGTGGTCCATCGCTCGAGGGCCACCGCAATCGTCTCGGCGACCGTCATGTCGGGGAACAGGCGTGCGTCCTGGAAGCTGCGTCCCAGACCGCGGCGAGCGCGAACCGTAGCCGAATCCGATGTGACCTCTCGGCCGTCGAGCACAACACGCCCGCTGTCTGAGGGCACGTATCCACTGATCAGATCGAACAGCGTGGTCTTGCCGGCGCCGTTCGGCCCGATCATGCCGACGATCTCGTTCTTGACGACCGCGAAGGACACATCGTTGACGGCGCGGTTGCCGCCGAACGACCGCCCGAGACCGGAGACCTCGAGGGCGATCTGGTCGGTGGGTGTCGATTCCGCTGCCGACGAGGTCGAGGCGGCGATGTCGGTGAGGAACACCGACCGCAACAGATCGGGGCGCTTCAACAGATCGGCCGTCGGGCCCGCGAACCGGATCATGCCGCGCTCCATGAAGTAGGCACGCTCGGCCAACGTGAGGGCGACGTTGACACTCTGTTCGACCAGGATCACCGCCACGCCATCATCGGCCAGCCTGCGCACCAGTGGCAACAACTGACCGACGATCACCGGCGCGAGGCCCAACGACAGCTCGTCGATCAACAGCACGCGCGGCTTGCTGATGAACGCCATGCCGAGCGCCAGCATCTGTTGTTGACCACCGCTGAGGTCAGCCGCCGATGCCGTGTACCGCTCGCGCAGCACCGGGAACAGGGTGAGGATCTCCTCGATCGCGGTGTCCACGTCGTGGTGGTGTCGCCGTGTCCACCCGGCCAGGCGCAAGTTCTCGGCCACGGTCAGCGAGCCGAAGACCCCTTGGCCGCCAGGCATCTGGCTGATGCCGAGCATCGCGATCTCGTTGGGTGGTGCATGCGTGATGTCGCGGCCATCGAGCACCACCGCGCCGCGGTCGGCCTCGACCACGCCACTGATGACTTTCAACAACGTGCTCTTACCCGCACCGTTGGTGCCGAGGAGGGCGACGATCTCGCCCTCCTTGATGTCGATGTCGACGCCGAACAGCACCTGGCGGCCGCCGTAGCCGGCATCGGCGCCACGCACGAGCAGCAGGTCGCTCTGCCCCTGGCGGCGTTGGTACAACGCCTCGCTACGCACTGCGGCGGCGCGCCACACTTGGGCGATGTCGGCATCGATCACCGACCCGGCGCTGCCGAGTACGAGGCTGCCGATGATGAACAGCGGCACCAGGACCAGCAGCCCCCAGCGAATCCCGACGTGGCCGGAGATCCAGCCGATCAGCGGCAGCACGATGAGCCCGGGGATGACCCACAGCGAGGCGACGGAGAAGCCTGTCGCTCGGGCGCGGGGCGGGATCGCCAGGGAGAGCGCCACGAGGATGCCAGGACCGAGCATCGCCAGCGACGCCGAGATCACGCAGTTCACGCCGACAGCGACGACGATGTTCGGTGCGATCGCGAATGCAATCGCGGCGATCGAGGTGGCGACTGCAACCTTGGCAAGGAAACGGATCAAACCACGCATGTCACCGAGGAACCGCCGGGTGACGATGCGCGAACCCAGCACCAGGCCGACGAGCTGGAAGGGTTCGGCAATGGCCGAGGCGATGCCGCGGGCGCGCTCGTCGAGACCGAACTCCTGCTCGTAGAGCAGCGACGCCAGCGCGACGAAGCCGATGAGTGCGGTAGCGAGGAACGGCAGGCTCCACCAGATCCGCTTGAGGCTTTCGATCTTCTGCACGGTCCGCCAACTCTCGGCGTACGACGGCACGGTCTCCTCGGTCGCGATCACATCGTCGCTGGCACCCATCGCCTGGCGCTCCCACCGGCCGCGGATCGGTTCGCGCAGACGCAGCGCGATGACGGCGAAGACGATCGTCGGGATGACGAACACCAGGAACGGTGCGCGCCAGCCGAAGGCGAACGCCAACAACCCGGCGGCCAGCGGGCCGACGAACGATCCGACGGCGTTGGCGGCACGGTGGGTGCTGAACACGCGGCTGCGCGCATTGATCGGGTAGTAGTCGGCGATCAACGAGTTGTGCGTCGGGTCGATCACCGCCTTGCCGATCGAGCTGCCACTGCGGGCGATCGTCAGCATGATCACACCGGTCGCCAGACCGGTGAGTCCGCTGAACAGCGCCCACACGACCGCACCCGCGATGGCCAGCGGAACCCGGCGCGAGCGGTCGGCATACTGGGCGATCGGCACCTGCAGCGCGAGCGCGGCCACCGACACCAGAGCCACGAGGCCGAGCACCTTGGTGTTGTCGAGGTGAAACTCGTCGCGGATGTTGGGCAGCAAGATTCCGAACGCGGTGCGGTCGAGCTCGTCGACCGCGTTGAGGCCGAACAGCACGACGAGCGGGAAGGCGGCCTCGCCGCCGCAGATCTCGCGCAGCCATCCGCCCGGATGACGGCACGCGGTTGCGAACTCGCGCATCATGCTGCAGGCTCCACCGGGACGCCGACGGGCGCATCGGCGACGGCCTTCGGCGCGCTGCGCACCAGCAGGCGCACCATCACGTCGCGCACGGTGACCCACAACCCGCCGAGCCCACCCGGCAGGATCAGCAGCACCAACAGCACACCGGCACCGCTCGACAACAGTTGCCACTCCTGCGACGTGATGAACCAACGGATGCCACGCAGGTACACGGCCCCCAGAATGCCGCCACCCAGCGAGCCCAGGCCACCGATCACCGCCGAGGTGAAGACGTTGAAGCTCTCGCCGGTGCTGTAGCTGGTGACGCTGAACGACTGGTTGAGGTGGGTGAACAGTGCGCCACCGATCCCCGCTAGCACACCCGAGATCACAAACGCAGTCAGCTTGGCCCGCACCGCAGGGATCGAGTAGCTCTGCGCGGCACGCTCGTTCTCGCGCACGGCGATGATCACCCGACCGGTCCGCGATTGGCGGATGCCCCGGGTGGCCAGATAGCTCAGCGCCAGCACGATCAACGAGTACATGTAGTAGCGAGTCGGGGTGTCGAGACGGATCTGGCCGAACAGCGGCGGCCGCTCGAATCGCGAATCTCCTTTCGGGAACCAGCCGAAGAACCGGTCGCTGAGCAGCCACTGCTCGGTGGCCAATGCCAAGGCGAACGTGGTCACCGCCAAGTACAACCCACGCAGGCGCAAGGCCGGAACACCGACAGCAAAGGCGACCACTCCCCCGGCACAGCCACCGATCAACAGACCGAGCGTGAGGTCGACGTGCCATCTCGAGGTGCAGGTGGCGCTGACGGCCGCGCCGACGCCGACGATCGCCATCTGACCGAGCGAGATCTGCCCGGCCCACCCCGTCAACACCACGAGCGACAGCCCGATGATCGCGAATGCGAAGATCGCCGAAGCCTTGATGATGTAGTCGACGCTGAGCACCATCGGCGCACCGACCACGGCGCCGAGGCCGACGATGCACAGGGCCCAGCGGGCCATGCGCACGTTCGGGTGCCGCCGATCGGCGAGGGCCAACGGCCGCACTTCGTCCGCACCCCGCCACGTGCTGGCGGCGTCGTTGTCGCGGCGGTTGCTACTAGTTCGTTGCACGAGTAACACGACGAACATCACCGCCGCCATGATCGGGTAGGCCGCGGCCGGCGTGTCGGAGTTGAAGCGCACACCCGATTCCAACAGGCCCAGTGCGATCGCCGCGGCAGCAACGGTCGGCAATCGTTCGAGCCGGGCAATGACCAACGCGGCGAGGGATTGCAGCAACGCCGGCAGCCCGGCGGCATAGCCGACCGGCACGCCGATGATCCCACTGCGCAGGAACAGGGCGACGAACGACATGGCAGCAGCGATCGCCCACACCAGCGTGTTCAACCGGCCCACCGGGATGCCGAGCATTGCCGCCCGATCACCCCGCTCGGCACTGGCTCGGATCGCCACGCCGTACCGGCTGCGTGCAAGGAACCAGGCAACGCCGGCCATCATCAGTGGCGCCACGACCAAGGCGATGAGATGGTTGGCGTTGAGGATCACCTGGCCGATCGTCAGCTTCCACCCGATGGGAGGGGAGATGCGTTCACTCGCCAGGTTGCGACCCCACCACCTCGGGATCAGGATGCCGATCACGACCAGCAGCTGGGTGATGCCCAGCGTGGCCACGGTGACCACCAGCCGGGGCGAGTTGCGGAACCGGCGGATCAGGGCGAACTCGATCACCACGCCGGCGACGATCGACAGCACCAACCCAGCGGCCAACCCGAGCAGGTACGGCCAGCCCCAGAAGATGATGAACGCGGCCGCGAACGAGGTCGGCACGGTGCCGAGCTCGGCTTGCGCGAAGTTGACCACGCGATTGGCGCGGTAGATCAACGCCATGCCGACCGCCAGTACGGCGTTCAGGCCACCGAGCGTCAACCCGTGGAGCCACAACCCCAGAGGCAGCCCGAAGAAGATCAGCTGAATGCCCACGATGGTTGCGATGGCGGCGAGCGCGACTGCGCGAGTGGGGTCGACGTTGCTGACACCGGGCCGTCGCACGCCACGACCGTAGTAGCAGATCTCGATCCATGGCGATGCCTGGACATCGAAGGTTTAGAACGAGCGCCGGCCACCTACATTCCTACGTGTGAATTGGACCGAGTACTCGCGGGTTCGCACGCTCCGTGCCAAGTCACGCCCGGCCGATGTCGCCGTCCAGACCATCGAAGGGTTCCGCAAGCATCGCAGCGGGCGCAACGCCGCCCTGATCTCCCACTTCGGATTCATCTCGGTCTTTCCGTTGCTGTTGGTGTTCACGACAGTGCTGGGGTTTGTGTTGCAGAACAATGCGAAGCTGCTCACCGACATCAAGGACTCGGCGTTGGCGCAGCTTCCCTTCGTGGGAGGCCAGATCGCAACCGATCCGTCCAAGTTGGAAGGCAACGCACTGGTGCTGATCCTTGGTGTGGTGATCAGCCTGTGGGGCGGGATGAAGGCGTTCGTCGCGGTGCACGGAGCACTCGACGACATCGCCGGGGTACCGCTCGACGATCGCGCCAATCTGTTCGTCACGCGCCTGCACGCGCTTCTGGGAATCCTCTACGTCGGCGGCGCTCAGATCGGTGCCGCGATCTTGGCGAGCATCGCGACGATCACGAACATCGCAGTTGTCGGCACGGTACTGCTGCTCGCGGGAGCGGTCGCCATCAACGCTGGCGTGTTGGCGTTGAGCTACCGGTGGCTGCGCACGACGCGACCGACGTGGCACAGCGTCGCGCCGGGCGCGATCGCCGGCGGCGTGCTCTTCGCCGCACTCCAGGCGTTCGGGGTGGCGATCGTCGGGCGGGCTATCGCCAAGGCATCGCCCGTCTACGGAAAGGACTTCGCGTCGGTGATCGGGCTACTCACCTGGCTCAGCCTCCACGCAATGATCTCGCTCGGGGGCGCCGAGTTGAACGCTGCGCTGATCGCTGACGGCTCACCGCGTCCTCCGGACTGCGACGACGAATGAGCGACCCCGGCGTCCCGACCCTGCCGACTCTCGAGGGCGAACGATTGGTGAAGCGGTACGGAACGGTGGTGGCGCTCGACCACGTCGACTTCGCGGTGTATCCCGGCGAGGTGCTGGCCGTCGTCGGCGACAACGGGTCGGGCAAGTCGACCCTGGTCCGCTGCCTGTCGGGCGCCGAACCCCCCGACGAGGGTGTCGTGCGCCTCGACGGCAGGTTGACGCAGTTCCGCAATGCGCGAGACGGTCGGATGGCCGGCGTGAACGCGGTCTACCAATCGCTCAAGGCGGAACCTGCGCTCGATCTCAAGAACAACCTGTACCGCGATCGCGAGCCCAGCGCGCCCGGGCCGCTCGGCACGGTCTTCACCTGGATGGAGAGCAAGGGTCTGCGCAAGTCGGCGGCCGAGGTCGCCAGCAAGGTGATCATCCTCGACGAGCCGACCGCGGCACTCGGTGCCCGCGAGTCGATCGCCGTGAGGAAGCTGATCGATCACCTGCGTCGGGGTGGGCTGCCGATCGTGGTCGTGTCACACAGCATCCCTCAGGTCTTCGACATCGCCGACCGCATTCACGTGCAATGCCTGGGCAAGCGAGCCGCTGTCGTCAGCCCTGTAGTGTTCGCCCCCGACGACGTGGTCGCGATCATGAGCGGCGCGTTGCACGTCGCCGAGCAGGACCAGGCGCTGCGACCAGTTCCGTGACCGCGACGGGTCCGCTTCGGTCAAGCCTCAGCGCCGACAGCAGTCTTGCTGGGTACCCCGACTCCGTGGAGTGTTTCAAGGCACCCAGGTGGACTCCGGTCACTCCACACAGGCCTGTGGAGTGTTTGAAGGCACCCAGGTAGGCGCCAGACACTCCACGCACATCCCGATTCAAGCCGCCATCGCCTGACCTTTGTCGCTGGGAGGTCGCTGAGCGACCTCGGAGCGACACGGGTCGAGGCCACGGGTCAATCCACGCGCACCACTGCGTCGGCCCGACTGCGCGTCGCGGCAACGACCAAGGCGTTCGCCTCGTCGGAGCGCATCACCCACTCGACTGCCTCGTCGGGTGTCTTGCCGAACTCGATGTGGCGAGCGACCAACCGCGGCACTCGAACCGCTTCGTCGACATCGACGAACCACACCTCGTCGAGCAGCGGGCGGATTGCACTCCACGGCTCGTACTCGAGCAACAGATAGTTCCCCTCGGTGACGACCAACGCAACATCCCGCTCGACGGTGATGGCGCCCGGCACCGGCGCGCTCGCTGCCCGGTCGTAGCGCGGTGCGGTGACCACATGCGTTGCGTCCTGTCGGCGGACACGCTCGAGCAGCCTCACATACCCGTCGACATCGAACGTGTCGGGCGCACCCTTGCGATCGCGCCGGCCCAGTCGTACGAGGTCGTCGTTCAACATGTGGAACCCGTCCATCGGCACCACGACACTCGACGCGACACGAGCAGTGATCGCTGCGGACAACGTCGATTTGCCCGAGCCCGGGCAACCGACCAGGCCGAGCATGGTCCGGCCGCCGGTGGCCAGGGTGGCGGCGCGCTCGACGGCGTCGGCAACCGACAACTCGATCACGAACCGGTCGGCCTCCACCTGTCGCCGAGCTCGTCGCGGCGCGGCGGCTGCGCACCGACGCGTGTGCAGCTGACGGCGGCAACCTCGACCGCAGCAGCCACTGCAGCGCGCAGCGCGCTGCCATCGTCGAGGTCGCGCCGACCGAGGCCGGCTTGATCCCACCACGCCGCAAACGCTCCGCCGAACGCGTCGCCTGCACCGATGGTGTCGACGACCTCGACGGCAGGAACCGGTACTTCGACTTCGGCCGTCGCCCAGTGGATGTGCACGCTGCGGCCACCGTCGGTGTGCAGGACGACATGCGCGCCGTACTCGAGCATCATCCTCACTCCTGCAGCGTGGTCGTCGGGGGTGATGAACTCGAGATCGTCTGTGCTGACCTTGACGACATCCGCGCGCCGCAACATCCGTTGCAACCGCGCGATGTACCCGAGCCGATCGCTGGTGACCCGTGGGCGGCAGTTCGGGTCGAGCAGCACGAGCACGTCGTCGTCGCAGGAGTTGACGATCGTCTCCAACGTCGACGCCATCGGCTCGAGGACCAGACCGAGGGTCCCCACGTGGAGGACCCGTACGCCAATCGGCAAGGTCAGCGGATGGAGGTTCGGTGCAGCAGTTTCCGTGAGATAGAAGTGATACGTGGCGGCACCCTGATCGTCGAGCTCGGCCGAGGCCAACGTGGTCGGCATGTCGGTGAACTGCACGAACGAGTCATCCACTGCATCGTGGAGCAGTTGACGATGCAGCAGCGTGCCGAAGCGGTCGTGCGACAACGCCCCGAGGAACGCGACATCGCTCCCCAATCGGCCGATCGCCCGCGCGCTGTTGAACGGCCCGCCGCCCAGCTTCGCTATGACCGAACCGTCGGGGTCGATCACCAGGTCGACCAACGCCTCCCCCCCGACGACGATCATCTCGGTGGCGGGTTCAGGCCGCGTGATCGACGGTGACTGCGCCCGTCATGATGGCGACCGCATCTGCCATGGTGTGCGACTTCGGGGTGACAACAGCAACCCGCTGCCCCAATCGCTGGATGTGAATGCGGTCGGCCACCTCGAACACATGAGGCATGTTGTGGCTGATCAAGATGACAGGAAGACCCCGGTCACGAAGATCCCTGATCAGCTGCAACACCAGTCCCGATTCCTTCACGCCGAGCGCAGCGGTCGGCTCGTCGAGAATGACAACCTTGCTGCCGAAGGCGGCGGCGCGAGCGACGGCAACGGCCTGGCGCTGACCGCCCGACAACGTCTCGACCGTCTGGGTGATGTCTTGGATGGTGCCGATGCCGAGATCCTGGATGGTCTTGCGCGCCTCGCGACGCATGCCCGACGTGTCGAGCATGCGCAGCCACGTTCCCAACGGACCGGGGCGGCGGCGTTCGCGGGCGAGGAACATGTTGCTGGCGATGTCGAGAGCCGGCGCGACGGCGAGGGTCTGGTAAACGGTTTCGATCCCCGCGGCCCGCGCGTCGGAGGGCCGACGGAAATGCACCCGCTGGCCTTCCAGCTCGATCTCACCCTCGTCGGGAACCATGGCACCCGAGAGGCACTTGATCAACGACGACTTGCCGGCGCCGTTGTCGCCGATGACGCCGAGCACCTCACCCGGGTACAACTCGAGGTTGGAGTCGACGAGCGCTGTCACCCGTCCGAAGCGCTTCACCAGGCCACGCGCCGACAGGATGGGCTGGAGACGATCGTCAACGGAGCTCACTTGCCCACCCTCCGGATCCATTGATCCAACGTTACTGCGACCAGGATCAGGGCCCCGATCGCGAAGTTCTGGTAGTAGGGATTGACGCCTGCCAGGCTGAGGCCGATCTTGAACACGGTCACGATGAGGGCACCGATCAGTGTTCCCCACAACCGTCCACGGCCACCGAACAGGCTCGTTCCGCCGATCACGACAGCAGTGATCGATTCGAGGTTGATGTCGGTTGCGGCGTTGCTGCTGGCCGACAACGAGCGTCCGAGTTGCACCCAGCCAGCAATTGCGTAGATCAGCCCGGCGACCATGTACACGCTGAGCAGGACGCGGTTGACGTTGATGCCGGCCAGTCGGGCGGCCTCGCGATCATCACCGGTCGCGTAAACGTGCCGGCCCCACGCCGTGTTGGCAAGGATGAACGCGAAGACGACGTACATCGCCAGCACGAGCAGCACACCCGTCGTGATCTTCATCGATCCGAGCGAGATCTGCCTGCCCGTCCACAGCAGCAGCGAGTGTTCTCCTCCCAATTCTTCTTTGGAGATCGTCTGGGCCTTGCTGTACACCAAGCCGAGCGAGTTGAAGATGTAGAACGTGCCGAGCGTGACGATGAACGGCGGCAGGCCGATCTTGGTGACGAGGCCGCCATGAAATGCACCAAGGCTGACGCCGACCACGACGCCGAGCAGGAGGGCGAGAAAACCCGGAACCCCGTGGTCGACCGCGACCTTGGCAACGACGAGGTGAGTCAGCAGCATTGCGGTGCCAACGGCAAGGTCGACGCCGGCGGTGAGAATGATCACCGTTTGACCAATGGCCACTGCGGCGAGGACCGCCGTTTGCTGGAGGATGATGCCGAAGGTGTCGAATCGGTCGAAGCGGCCTTTGCCGAGCAACGAGAACACGACGCCCGACAGCACCAGAACCAGCGCCGGGCTGACTGCCGGGTACTTGTGCAAGATGTGCTGCACGCGTGCCAAGGGGCCGCGCGGTTGGTCGAACGATGCTGTGACGCTGGACGCGTCGATTGCCTCCATCGGAACCCCCTGGTTCAGTTGCGGTGATGCGTGAGCAGAGACAGCAACGGCGGGGCGGTGTTGTACCGCCCCGCCGTGCATGCTAATTCGTCGGAGCGTCAGCCCCAGCAGATCTTCTGACCGTCGGCAACCGAGATGCTGTCGACACCGGCGACTGCCTTGTCGGTCACCAGTGCGACGCCCGTGTTGTAGAAGTCCAGACCGGGACTGACGGCCGGTGCCGGCTTGCCGTCGGCGAGGTCCTTGATGGCCTGCATACCGAGTGTCGCCATCTTGCCCGGGTACTGCTGTGCAGTGGCGCCGATGACGCCGCTGGCGACGAGTTCGAGACCGGGCTTGCAGCCACCGTCAACCGAGACGATGAGCACACCAGCATCCTTGCCTGCAGCCTTCAACGCGTCCTCCGCACCTTGGGCGGCGGGCTCGTTGATCGTGTACACCACGTTGATGTTGGGGTTCTTGGCGAGGCAGGTCTCCATGGCGGACTTGCCGCCGTCGACTGCGCCCTTGGTCGGCTCGTGGCACGCAACTTCGTAATCGCCGCCCGAGTACTTCCCGGTCGCCGGCTCTTTGCCGTTGCCGGTCTTGTCTTCAGCCTTCACGATGCCCATGCCGTTCAGGAAGCCTTGGTCACGACCGGTGTCGACGGAGACGACCTGATCGTTGAACAGGTCGAGCATCGCAATGGTGGCCTTCTTGCCGGCGAGCTGCCCCGCTGCCCACTGACCGATCAGTTGCCCGGCGTTGTAGTTGTCGGTGGCGAAGGTGATGTCGACTGCGGTTGCCGGATTCGGTGGCGTGTCGAGCGCGATCACCAGCAGGCCGGCCTTGCGGGCGGCGTCGAGGGCCGGCACGACTGCGTCGCCGGTCGGCGTGATGAGGATCCCCTTGTCACCCTTGGCGACGGCAGCCTCGATCGCGGAGATCTGGGTGGCGGTGTCCCCGTCTTCCTTGCCGGCGGCGACGGTCAGCGAGACACCGATCTTCGACGCAGCAGCCTCGGCGGACTTCTGCATCGAGACGAAAAATGCGTTGCTGAGGTTCTTCAGGATCAGCGACACACCGACGGTTCCCCCGGACCCGCCAGTCGTGCCCCCAGGAGCAGTCGTCGCACCTGGCGCGTTGGTCGCTGTCGAGCTTTTCGTGTCGGAGCCACATGCAGCCAGAGCCAGCGATGCGGCAAGACCGACGGTAACGGCGGTACGGATCACGCCGCGACGTGAAGTCATTGCAGTCATGTATCTCCCCCTCGGAAATTGTTTGGGACGGACGCTGTCTTTGACAACGTTGTCATAATTCAGCCACAACCAGCAGACCTTTGTCAAGGGCCGTGTTCGTGGACCTATTTCTTGACAAGTGGATCAATGACGACCAACGTTGTCAATCGTGTCTGATTCCCTCAACGCGCGGCCCCGACCGACGATTCGCGACGTGGCCGCGCTTGCCGGCACCAGCTTGAAGACGGTGTCTCGGGTGGTCAACGGCGAGTCGGGAGTGTCGGACGAGCTCAGTGTGCGAGTCCGCTCGGCCATCGATCGCCTCGGCTATCGCCACAATCTGACTGCGAGCAGCCTTCGTCGCGGCGACGGCAAGACGCGCTCCGTCGGCATGATTGCATCGAACGTCGCCAACCCGCTCGACGCCGCTGTGCATCACACGATCGAAGAGATCGCCTCACGCCGCGGCGTCGTCGTGTTGGCATCGAGTCTCGACGAAGACCCGGCGAGGGAACGTCAGCTCGTCGAGGCGTTCGCCGAGCGGCGCGTCGACGGCCTCATCATGATGCCCGCCAGCCACGACCACAGCTACCTCGTCGAGGAGCGCCGAATGGGGATGTCGATCGTCTTCGTCGACCGCCCCCCGGCCTTCTTCGACGCTGACGCCGTCTTGGTGGACAATCGCGACGGAACCCACCGCGGCGTGAAGCACCTGATGGCGCACGGCCACCGGCGCATCGCATTTCTCGGTGATCGGCGATCGATTGTCACGGCCGCCGAGCGCTGCCGGGGATACGCCGATGCACTCGAGGCGAACGGAGTCTTCGTCGAGCCTGACCTCGTGCGGCAGGACATCCTCGACAGTGAACACGCGACCGCGACAACGCTCGATCTCTTGTCGCTCGACGAACCCCCGACGGCCATCTTCGCCGCCCAGAACCTGGTGACGATCGGGGTCGTGCGCGGCCTCCGTGCAGCCGGGAAACATCACGACATCGCCCTCGTCGGGTTCGACGACGTGCCGATGAGCGACCTCCTCGACCCGGCCATCACCGTGCTCGCCCAGGATCCGGCGGCGATCGGGCGCCAGGCAGCGACGACGTTGTTCGCTCGACTCGACGGCGATCGGTCGCCAACGCAGACCTACATCGTGCCGACCGCGATGATCACCCGCGGCTCCGGCGAGATTCGACCTCCCCGCTGATCCACCCGCTCACCAAGCGTTTGGCAACTCCGGCCCCGCGACGGGGCCTCCGACTCCCAACGCTTCAGGCGGAGGGAGGGCAGGCGGGCACCGGTGAGCCGGTTGCGGGCGACGGGTCCGGGATGGGGGGCACGACCGGGGGCGGGGCGGCGCCGGTGACCGCCGGGAGGGTGGCCAGAGTGAAGCCGACGGTGCTGCCTCCACCGGCTCGAGGCTCGGCGAACACGGTGCCACCGTGGGACTCGACGATGTCGCGCACGATCGCCAGGCCGAGGCCCGAGCCGGGCAGGCTACGCGAAGCAACCGATCGGTAGAAGCGATCGAAGATGTGGGAGAGATCGTCCTCGGGAATGCCGGGTCCGCGGTCGCTGATCGCCACCCGACCGTCGTGCACGGCGACCTCGATCACCCCGTCGACGCTGAACTTGGCGGCGTTGTCGATCAGGTTGACCACGGCCCGGTCGATCGCCGCTGGGCGGCAGCTCACCAGCGAGTCGCCGCCGGTCACGGTGATCTCGCGACCGGTCCGGCGGCGAACCCGCGCCGCGGCCTGCTCGCACAGCGCGTGCAGATCGCAGTCCTGCTCGGGCTCGTCGTCGCGCCGGTCGGTCGCCAGTTCGACCAGTTCGTTGACCAGCGCAGTCAGCTCCTTGGTCTCACTGTCGAGATCGTCGACCAGTTGCTGGCGGGCCTCTGGCGCCAGGTTGTCCATGCGGCGCAGCACGGCAACGTTGGTGCGCAGGCTCGTCAACGGCGTGCGCAACTCATGGCCGGCGTCTTGCACCAGCTGCTGCTGCTGCTCCCGACTGCGCGCCAGAGCGCTGAGCATCCCGTTCATCGCCTTGCCGAGACGACCCGTTTCGTCGGATCCGCTGACCGGCACTTCGACATCCAGGCGACCGGTCTCGGCGACGTCGTCGGCTGCCTCGGTGAGGCGGACGAGGCGGCGGGTGACCTGCCGGCCGATCAACCAGCCGAGGAACGCCGCGCCGATGATGACGAAGGCAACCGACAGCAACGTTCGTTCGCGGATGACCGCCAGCGCCCGTTGGGTCTCGCGAGCCGATCGGGCGATCTGCACTGCGCCCCCGCCGTCGACGGGGATGGTCAGCATGCGAAAGGCCTCGCCCTCCACGGTGACATCGCGGGGCTCGGTGATTCCCGTGTTCGTTCCGCTGGCCACCGCAAGATCCGAATCGTCGACGGGCAGTTCGCCCGATTGCGGGGACCGCACGATGGCACCGTCGGCGCCGATGATCTGGGCCAGTACCGAGTCGAACACTCGCGGCGGGGCGACGGCCGGAAGACCGTCGCCGTCGGTATCGGGGTCGAAGCCTCCACGACCCGGCCCGCCAAATCCAGGGCCGCGACCGAAGAACCGCAACAGCTGCACCGGGTTGGCTGCGGCGTCGCGCAGCGATCGGTCGACGACCTCGTTCAACTCGTGACGCGTCGACACGTACGACGACACGCCGACGGCCGCGGTGGCGGACGCCGCCAACAACACCAGCGCGGCGACGATCTTGAGTCGCAGGCTCACATCGACCGTGCCGAATAGCCGACACCGCGAACGGTGTGGATCACTTTGTTCTCGCCGGGCAGCTCGAGCTTGCGTCGCAAGTACGAGATGTACACGGCGAGGTTCTTGCTGTCGGGCCCGAAGTCGTAGCCCCAGATGCGGTCGTAGATCGTCGAGTGGTCGAGCACGATTCCCTGGTTGCGCAGCAGCAACTCCAGCAGGTCGAACTCGGTCTTCGACAGTTCGATCTCGCGCTCGCCGCGCCACACCCGACGCGATGTCGGGTCGAGCCGCAGATCGGCGAGTTGCACGGCATCGCCGTCGGGGTCGTCGTTCGATCGTGTCCGTCGCAACAACGCCCGCAGCCTGGCCAGCAACTCGTCGAGGTCGAACGGCTTGGCGAGGTAGTCGTCGGCGCCGGCATCGAGACCGGCGACACGATCAGGCGTCTCGGTGCGAGCGGTGAGCATCAGCACCGGAAGGCGGTTGCGCTCGGCACGCAGCACACGGCACACCGTCAGCCCGTCGATGTTGGGCATCATCACATCGAGGATGGCCACATCGGGCTGGGTCGACTCGATCACCGACAGCGCCATGTTGCCGTCACTTGCCTGCACGACGTCGTAGCCCTCGAGCACGAGTGCCCGGGTCAGTGCGTCGCGGATGGCCCGATCATCGTCGGCGATCAAGACACGGGCACTCATACGGAGTCATTCTGACCGGCCGGGATGACGAGGGAGGAAGTCATCCCGGCCGAGCCAAGAACTTCAGCCGGCGACCGTGTCGGTCGTGGCGGAGGTATCGGTCGGTGCCGTGGCGCCCACCGGGGCATCGTCATCGGCATCGTTGTCGTCACCATGATGGCCGGGGCCGCCGAAACCGGGGCCGAAACCGGGGCCGCCGACGGGAGGCGTGGTGTTGACGAACTCCGTGGCGTGGGTGGCGATGTCGGCCAAGCGGGCGTCAGCTTCGGCTTGGGTCAGCTTGCCGTCGGTCACGGCTGTGTTGAGCTTCGTGGTCGCCTCGGCGACGATGGCATCGATCACGTCCTGTGCGGTCTTGCCCTTGCTGACGGCAAGATCGGCCAGCGACTGGCCACCCTCGAGCGCGGTGCGAACTTCGTCGGCGGTGATGCCGAGCGTGGTGGCGACGACATCGAGTCCGAAGCCGATGCGACCACCGGGGCCACCGAAGCCGCGATGACCGCCACCCATCGGGCCACCCATGCCAGGCCCACCGACCGGCCGGGCCGCGACGATGGCTGCGATCACCTTGTCGGCCTGATCCTGGGTGATCGTGCCGTTGTCGACGAGCGGCTTCAGCACGTCGCCGAGCCGGGTCGAGGGATCCGGCCGAACGGGGTCGGCGGGGGCGGTCGTGTCAGCCGTGGCGTCGGTCGACGAATCGCCGACGACGACTGCGGTGGGGGTCCCTGCGGCTGCGCCGACGTTGCCGGACAGTTCGAGGATCAAACCAGCGCCTGCGCCAGCGACCAAACCGATCGCCAGGCCCGTTCCTACAAGCTTCTTGTTCATGCTCAGTCTCCAATTCGATGGGTACAACGGCAGTCATCATCGACGTTGCAGGTGAGGTGTCTACCGACAGCGAGTTAAAGACGGGTGAGAAAGGCATCAAGCCTGGTCGAAGGCATCGATCAGCTTGAGCAGGGCTTGTTCGACGACCTCCGACAGCGCCGGATGGATCCACACCTGACCGATCGCCAACTCGTCGACGGTGTTGCCGAGGTGCATCCCCTGCACCAGCAACTGCACCAGCAACGACGCCTGGTAGCCGATCACGTGGGCGCCGATCAGTGTGCGGCTTGCCGGGTCGCCGAGCAACTTGCAGAACCCGCTGGTGTCCTCCAACGCCCACCCGTACGCGGTGCCGCCGTAGGCATGGCTGATCATCGTGAACGTACGACCCGATGCGTCGGCTTGCGCCTCGGTGAGGCCCACTGCACCGACCTGGGGGCTGGCGAACACGGCGTGGGGCGCAGGACGGGGGTCGAGCGGTTGCAGATCGTCGGGATGCAACAGGTTGTGCCGTACGACGTTGGCCTCCCCGTTGGCCATGTGCTTCAACTGGTGCCGCCCGTTCACGTCGCCGAGTGCCCAGATGCCCGGCGCGCTCGTCCTGCCGTATGCGTCGACGACCACCTCGCTCATCGGGCCGATCTCGATTCCGGCCAGGTGGGCGTCGATCTGGTCGCCGTTCGCCATGCGGCCCGCGGCGACCAGCAATGTGTCGCCCTCCACCACCTGCTCGCCGGCGGCGGTCGTCACTCGGAGCCCGACGCCCTGCGCTGTCATGAACACGCGATCCACGCGCGCCCCCAGCACCAGTTCGAAGCGGTCGGCGACCGACTCGGTGAACGCGTGGGAGATGTCGTGATCCTCCGCGCCCAGCAGACGATGACCGCGGTTGATGACGGTCACGCGCGAGCCCAGGGATCGGAACACGTGGCTCAACTCGGCAGCGATGAAACCACCACCGAGCACGACGAGGTGCTTCGGCTGGTGGGCAGCGCGCAAGATGGTGTCACTGGTGTGGAAGGGCACCTCGTCGATGCCGTGGATGGCGGGGATGAACGGCCGGGCCCCGGTTGCGATCACGATGCGATCGCCGGTGATCGTCGTCGCGTTGACCTGCAGCGTGCGTTCGCCGACGAAGTGCGCGTCGCCCTCGTACACCGTCACGTTGGGCAGGTTGTATCGGTACTCACGACCTCCCTCGACGATGGCGTCGATCCGCCCGAACACGCGGTGCACGATGGCTGGCCAGTCGGCGGATTCGAACCGGGTGGTCACGCCGTACTTCGGGTCGTTGTCGTTGGCGGCCGACTCGGCGACATCGGCCGCGTAGACCAGCATCTTCGAGGGGATGCAGCCGCGATTCAGGCACGTTCCGCCGAACGTCCACCGCTCGACGATGGCGATCCGCCACCCGTCCATCTCGCTGCTGATGACCGAGTTGCCGGAGCCCGTGCCGACGATGATCAGGTCGTAGTTTTCCGTCGTCACCGCTTCAGCCTTGCAGGTTCGATGGCAGAATTGCCGGGTGGCGACCATCGAGCAGATCCAACCGACCGACTCCTGCCTGCACGTCACTTGGGACGACGGGACAGAGAGTTGGTACCCGTGGCTGTGGCTGCGCGATCACGCCACCGATGCCGCCACGATCCACCCCGTCACGCAGCAACGCCTGCTCGACACCGCCGCGTTGGCGCCAGATCTCCGAGCGGCAGCCGTCACCGCCGACCACCTCGTCGCCCGCATCACGTGGCGCGACGCCGACGTGTCGGAGCTGCCGGTGGAGTTCCTGTACCGGTTCCGGTCGCCGGATTCGGCGCGGATCGCGACCACGCAACCACCGGTCGTGTGGGACAACGCCACCATTGCCGACGCCCCGATTCGCGTTGATCACGATGCCGTGATGCGCAGCGACGAAGGTGTGCACCAGTGGCTGTCGACGGTGGCCACCTACGGCTTCGCGATCGTGACCGGTACCCCGGCAACCGCCGCGGCTACCGAGGCGCTCATCCGCCGCGTCGGCTACGTGCGCGAGACCATCTTCGGCGGGTTCTGGGAGTTCACCGCCGACCTGAAGAAGGCCGATCTGGCGTACACCAACCACTACCTGTCCGCACACACCGACGGCACGTACAGCCACGATGCCCCAGGATTGCAAATGCTGCATTGCCTGTACTTCGACGGCACCGGTGGCGAGTCGACGCTGGTCGACGGCTTCAAGATCGCCGAGGTGTTCCGGGCCAAGGAGCCCGAGTTGTTCGACGTGTTGTCGACGGTTGTGATTCCGGGCCAGTACATCGGCGATGGCTCGCACCTGATGGCGGCCCGACCGGTCTTTCGCCATGATCACACGGGCGCCCTCGTGCAAGTGTCGTACAACAACTCCGACCGCGCCCCGTTCCTGTTGCCGCCCGACGAGATGGAACAGCTCTACACCGCGCTGCGCGCCTTCGACCATCTGGCCAACAGCGAGTCGATGCAATGGAGCGAAGTCTTACGACCCGGCGACGCATTGCTGTTCGACAACTGGCGCGCCCTGCACGGTCGGCGCGCCTACACCGGCAAGCGCACGCTGTGCGGCGCGTACCTCAACCACGAGGATTTCGAGAGCCGTTTGCGGATGGTCGGGTGAGCCACCCACCCCGCACGGGCGACTCGGGCAGCGAGGAGATCGTCGACGGCGATGTGACCTGGCGCTTCGATCGGGCGTTCCTGACCTCGAACTGGACGTGCATCTGGGGACGCGGGTGCAAGGGGATCCTCGACGAACCTGCCGAGCACCTGAACCAGGGCTGCTGCTCGATCGGCGCAGAAATGGCCGACCTGGAGGAAGCGATGACCGTGTCGGCGCTGGCGGCCACACTCGATGCCGATCTGTTCCAGCACCACCAGGCGATCGATGCAGACGACGTGTTCAGCGACGCGACGCGCACCAACACCAAGGTGGTCGACGGCGCGTGCATCTTCTTGAACCGCCCCGGGTTCGACGGCGGCGAAGGGTGTGCGCTGCATCTCGCCGCAGTGCGTGCCGGGGAATCCCCGACGGTCTGGAAGCCATCGGTGTGCTGGCAACTGCCGATCAAGATCGACTGGCAGCCCGTTCCCGATGGCACCGAGATCGCCACGGTGCGGGGATGGGAGCGGGTCGATTGGGGCGACGACGGCGACTCGATGCACTGGTGTTGCACCGAGGGGCCCGAGGCGTACATCGGCGAACACGTCGTCGTGGATTCCCTCGCCGACGAACTGATCGCCGTGCTCGGCGAACCGGTCTACGTCGAGCTGCGGCGACGCCTGCGATGACCGTGAGGTGATGGAAACGCACCGCGGTGCGGATGGTCCCTCGGGTGCTAGTACCAACGTCCAGTGGGCCGCGTCGGCGATCTCCGCCACGCTGAACACCTCGGCAAACGACCCTTCCAGCCGAATGTTCACCTCCATCGATGATTGGGACGAGAGAGGCACCTCACTGTGGCCACTGCAGCGACCACAACTTTCACGAATCGCCCTACACGTCGCCGCTCGACCCGAGTAGTTCGTCCCCTGCTCCGCGCCCATGTCAGGCGGTACTGGCCGGCGCTGCTGCTCGGCTCGTTGCTCGCCGTGCTCCAGGTGGCGACGAAGCTGGCCGAACCCTGGCCGCTCGGCTGGCTCGTCGATCACGCACTCACGGGGCCGGGGCGCGGCACGTCGGCGATCCGCAACGATCTCATGCTCGCCGTGCTCAGCCTGGCCGTGATCGTCGCCATCGGCGCCTTCTTCGACTACTGGTCGACCCGCCTGCTGTCGTCGGCCGGCCTCCACGTCGCCAACGACATGCGCGGGCGGGCGTTCACGCATCTCCACCGCCTCTCGCTCGGGTACCACCAGCAGCATCAGGTGGGCGACCTCACGGCGCGCGTCACCGCCGACGTCGACCACACCCAGGACCTGTTGGTGCAGATGCTCGCCAACCTGTTCCCCAACCTGCTGCTGCTGGTCGGCATGTTCGTGGTGATGCTCGAGGTCGACCCGTTCCTCACGCTGCTGAGCCTGATGACCACACCCCTGCTGGTGTTCGCCATCCACCGCTCGCGCCGCACACTGCGCCAGGCATCGCGACGCGTTCGGCGAGCCGATGGCGAGGTCGCCTCGGCGGCAACGGAGAGCCTGGGCGCCATCGGTCTGGTGCAGGCGTTCACCCTCGAACGTCATCAGTCTGGCCATTTCGAGCAACTGTCCGGCGACAGCCTGGACGCCGGTGTCGAGGCAGTGAGGCTGCAGGCTCGGTTCGCACCGATGGTCGATGCCGCAGGGTTGCTGTCGACGCTGATCGTGCTGTGGGTCGGCGCCAATCGTGTTGCCAGCGGCCAGTTGAAACTCGGCGTGCTGCTGATCTTCCTCACCTACGTCGGCTCGCTGTACAAGCCGGTGAGGGCCCTGTCGAAGTTGACCACGATCTTCACCAAGGGGATGGCCGCCGCCGAACGCATCGAAGACGTGTTGTCGACCGAGCCCGACATCCGTGATCGACCCGGCGCCGTCTTGGCGCCGCCCTTTCTCGGCCACATCCGCTTCGATGAGGTGACCTTCTCGTATGGACGCGAGCCCGTGCTGTGGGCCGTCTCGTTCGACATCCAGGCCGGCGAGTCCGTGGCGCTGGTCGGCCCGACCGGCGCAGGCAAGTCGACGCTGGCGGCGCTGGTGCCGCGGCTGATCGAGCCGCGACTCGGCACTGTGCTGATCGACGAGCACGACATTCGCGGCTACGCGTTGTCGTCGCTGCGGTCACAGGTCTCGATGGTGTTGCAGGACACCGTGCTGCTGCGTGGCACGATCCGCGAGAACATCGCCTGCGGCCGCCCGGGTGCCTCGTGGTGGGCCGTCGAGCGCGCCGCCAAACTGGCGCTGGTCGACGAGTTCACCGATCGCCTGCCCGACGGACTCGATACCCACCTGGCCGAGCGCGGGGTCGACCTGTCGGGCGGCCAACGGCAGCGAATCGCCATCGCTCGGGCGATCCTGCGTGACGCCCCAATCCTGATCCTCGACGAGCCGACCAGCGCGCTCGACACGCAGTCGGAGGAGTTGATCGTCACGGCGCTCGACAACCTGCCGAAGTCGCGAACCACCTTGATCATCGCCCACCGCCTTTCGACGGTGCGCCGCGCCGACCGCATCGTGGTGCTCGACGGCGGCACCGTCATCGAAGATGGCACGCACGAGCTGCTCATGCGCCGCGGCGGGATGTACTCCCGCCTGCAACGACGTTCGCGCCTGGCCCCCGAGGGCTTCCTCGCCCCGTTCAGCCCGCCAGACCCGGCAACGGTCGTCGAGCACTTGGCAGGTGCCTGGTGATGAAGCCCACCACCGTCCCCGCTTTCCTCGACTCCGACGGCTTGCGCGCGCTCTTCATCACGAACGAGTGCGCCGGCCTGGGTCATCTGCGTCCCCCACGCCACATGGCCGGGCTGTTCGAGGGTCGCAGATGATCTCGACGCGCCTCGAACTGGTCTCGCCCCGCCCGGTGATCTGCGTGATCGATCACCTGTACCGCGATCTCGGTGTGGCCGATGCGGCGCGCCGCGGGCGGTTCACCCATGCCGGTGTCGAACTCGAGTTGGGCCGTACACCTGACTGGATCGACGGCGGCTTGGCCGACGACGTCGAGTGGCGGATCGAATGGGTCAAGTTGTATGAAGGGCTGGACCTGGCGCACGCCTACACGATCACCGGTGAGGCGGATCACCTCGCCGCGTGGGAGGACCTGATCGAGGCGTTCTGCGATCAGGTCGCCGTCGGCACGGATCCATCGGACGTGACGGCACGGCGGCTGCAGAACTGGCTGTATGCCTGGCAGCGGTTCGCCGAGGCGCCACACTTCACCGGGTTGCGGCCAGGGCTCGCCGAACGACTGGCCGAGCGGATCGCCGAGGACGCCGACCACCTGCGCGGCCACCTCACCGCCCATCGGAACCACCGCACGCTGGAGCTCTACGCGCTGTTGATCGTCGGGCTGGCGCTGCCCGACGATCTCGACGAGACGGCCCGTTTCGCGCTGGAGGAGTTGTGGCACAACCTGTCGACCGACGTGTGGACCGACGGGGTCCACCGTGAGTGCTCGACCGACTATCACTGCATCGCCCTGCGCTCGTTTCTCGGTGCCATCGCCAATGCTCGTGCGGTCGGGCTCGCCCTCCCGGACGGCTACATCCAGCGGGTCTCGCTGGCCCTCGACTTCGCGATGCACATCCAACGACCCGACGGCATGACACCGTCGTTCTCCGACGGTGACACCGGCGACTTCCGGGAGTTGTTGATGTACGGCGCCGAACTGCTCGGCCGAGACGACCTGCGTTGGGTCGCGACCGGTGGTGACGAGGGTGCGCCCCCGGCGCGCCTCGACGTCACCTTTCCGGTCGGCGGCTACATCGCCGGGCGCAGCGGTTGGGGCGCTGGTCCGACCGCCTACGGCGACGAGCGGTTCATGTTGATGGATGCCGGGCCGATCGGTGACGGCGGCCACGGCCACTACGACCAGTTGTCGGTCGAGTTGTACGCGCACGGCCACCCGCTCGTGGTCGATCCCGGTCGGTACACCTACATCGACGGTCCGATGCGCCACTGGTTCAAGGGGTCGAAGGGGCACAACACGGTGACCATCGACGGCCTCGATCAGACGCCGTACCGGCACGCGTCCCCGAAGCAGGGCACGTCGCGAGCACACATCCTGCGCCGCCGGTCGATGCGCGACTTCGATGCAGTCGAGGCCGAAGTGCGCAGCCCCCAACACGAGGTCGTGCACACCCGTCGCGTGCTGTTTCCCCAACGCGACTACTGGGTGATCCACGACCATGTTGTCGGCGACACCGACCATGGTTACGAGGCCCGCTGGCACCTGCCGGCGGATGCCCACGGGTGCATCACGATCACGCACGACGCCAACCAGACGACGGTCCGCACCCCCTCCGCCGTGCTGGTCGTACCGGCGTCACTCGTGGTCGAGATCGAGCCGGGTTGGGTGTCGTTGACATACGGCATCAAAGAACCGGCGCCGGTGGTCGTGGTTCGAGCCCACGGCAACGAGGCCGACATCGTCACCGTGGTGAGCCCCGGCGATGCGGTCGTGGCACTCGACGACCAGACCTCGCACGGGGCCTTGCGCTGCACGGTGTCGCGTGGCGACGCCAGGGATCTCTTGGAGTGGACGGCGACCACGGACGTGTCGTGGGAACGGTGGAGCGCGTGTCCATGACCACTGCGAGTCCCCCGTCAGCGTTCGTTGCCGATCCAGTGATCCCGTCGCGGGATCTGCTGCTCGACCGCGAGACCGTCAGCGAGATCATCGGCCGCATCACCCACCACGAAGGGGCGATGGAGTGGTGCAGCCTGCGACGCGCGAAGTACCGCGTCGGGGAGAGCATGCGGGTCGTGTACGACGTGATCGCCGACGGTCGCGAGTACGTGATGTCGGCCCTGACGTTCGCCAACAGTGCTGGGGCGTTTCACGAGGCCGAGGCCAACGCCGAGCCAGTGCATGGAATGCCTAGCGTCGCCCACGATCCGGGCACCGACACCGTGTGGTGGACCGTGCCCAACGACCGGAAGCTGCGCAATCTGGCCACGCTGCTCACTCCTCCCGTTCGCGTCCGTCGAACCAGCGGCGTCGCGTGGGACCAGTCGCGTCTCGTGGAATACGCGCCGGAGCGATCGGCGACGGTGCGCCTGCTGGACGCTCGTGGTCAGACCTCGGGCTATGCCAAGGCATACCGCGATCGCGACGTGCTCGACGTCGCCGGCCAGTACAACCGCGTCGCTGCGTCGGTGGCGATGCTCGACGGCATCCGCACGCCGCGGGCACTCGGCTGGGCCCGGCCTGACCGGATCGTCGTGCTCGAGCCGATGCGTGGGCGGCCGTGGACCCAACAACCCGACGACCTCCGACTCTTGGCGATGGCCCGCTTCGGCTCTGCGCTGGCCAACGTCCACAGCCTGCCGAGCGACTTCGGCCGCGGGCCGTTCCAGCGGTATCGCCTCGATCGTGTGCTCAACAGCGCCGACCTGGTTGCCATGGCTCGACCGGACGTGGGCCCGGCAATGGGTCGGCTCCGCGAGAAGCTGGCCGGTGGTCTCCCCGACGCCGGCGCCACGGTCTGCCTGCATGGCGACGTGCACGCCAACAACGTGTTGTTCTACGGTGACGAAGTCCACATGATCGACTTCGATCAGGGTGGAAGTGGTGCAGCAGCGGCCGACATCGGCAGCATGCTCGCGTCGCTGATGACCATTGGACGGACGACTCCCGCCATCGCGGTGGACGGCCTGGCAGAACAGTTCCTCGACGGCTACAGCGCCATCCTGCCGCTACCGAGCGACGCCGAGCTCCGCTGGTACACCGCCGCCGCGTTCGTCGCCGAGCGGGCGATTCGGGCGGTCAACCGCGTCAACTACGCGACGTTGGCGGTGCTTCCCGAGCTGCTCGAGATGGCCGACGCGGTGCTGATGGGGAGGCTCGATTTCGGTGCCTGAACGGCAGACGTTGCTGTTCTACTGCCAGCACGCGCTGGGGTTGGGGCACCTGGTTCGGTCACTGACCCTGGCCTCGGCACTCGCCGAGCAGTTCGAGGTCGTGCTGTTGAACGGCGGCCGGTTCCCTGATGGAACCACGGTTTCCACCGGTGTGCGGGTGGTCAACCTGCCACCGCTCGGTCACGATCCGTCGTACAACCTCATCAGTCACGATCCGGCGTGGTCGGTCGAGGCAGCGATGCGCGAGCGGCCGCGCATGATCCTCCATGAGCTGGCGATCACGCAGCCGGCAGTGGTGCTGATCGAGCTCTTCCCGTTCGGGCGCAAGAAGTTCGAGTTCGAGCTGCTGCCGTTGCTCGATGCCGTGCATTCGATGGAGCTCGAGCGACCGCGGGTCGTGTGCGGCGTCCGCGACATCCTCGTCGGCACCCGTCGCGACCAAGCTCGTCACGACGAGCGAGCCAGCACCGTCGCCAACCGGTACTTCGACGCCATCCTCGTGCACTCCGACCCGCAGTTCGCCCGACTCGACGACACGTTCCGGCCCGCGGTGACGATGACCGTGCCGGTGCACTACACCGGGTTCGTCACCGACAGCGCCGAGCCGATCGTGTCGCTGCGGCGGATCGGTTGCCGCGAGTGTTGGTGTCGGCCGGTGGCGGCATGGTGGGCGGCCCGTTGTTCCGGGTCGCGGCCGCTGCTCACCGGCGCTGGCACGAGGAGTCGGGCCTCACGACCACCGTGCTCGCCGGCCCGTTCGCACCGGAGCCGGTCTGGTCGTGGTTGCAGGATCAGGCGGCTCGGCTCGACGGCTTCGAGGCCGTTCGCTACTTGCCCGACCTGCGAGCCGAGATGGCCCGCTCGGCGGTCACCGTCAGCCAGTGTGGATACAACACGACGATGGACATCCTGCGCGCCCGCGTGCCACGGCGGTGAGGACGAGCAGCGCCAGCGTGCCGAGCGGCTCGACCGCCTCGGCGTGTTGCGCAGCGTTCCGGCGGACGGCCTCGACGCCGAGCGGTTGGCCGACGCGGTGATCGCCGCCGCGACGTCGACGCCGGCGCGGGTCACCCTCGACCTGGATGGTCGCGACGCGACTGCGCGGATCATTGCCGAGCTCTCCAACGCCAACCTGGCGGGTGTCGGGAGATGACCGACTGGCTGGCCCCGGTGCACACGGCGCTCGACAGCGCGTCGAAGCCGGTGCAGTTCTTCTTCCGCGACGACGACGCCGGCCTCGACAACGAGGCGCTGTGGAGGCTGCTCGATCACAGCCAGAAGCGGGCTGTGCACATCGATCTGGCGGTGATCCCGATCGAGCTCGACGACCGACTGGCCGGCGCGCTGTGCGACCGGGCATCGACGGGCCTGGTGCACCTGCACCAGCACGGCTTCCGCCACGTGAACCACGAGACCGACGGTCGCAAGTACGAGTTCGGGCCGAGCCGCAGCCACGACCAGCAACTGGCCGACATCGCCCAAGGGCGAGCCGTGGTCGGGGGCCAGTTGCACCCCTACGTCGAGCCGATCTTCACACCACCGTGGAACCGCTGCACCGAGCAGACCGCTTCGGCATTGGCCAACCTCGGGTTCCAGGTGCTGTCACGAGACCACACCGCGGTGCCCTTCGGGCTGGCCGAGCTTGCCGAGGTACCCGTGACCATCGACTGGTTCGCCAAGACCAAGGGCGAACCGTGGACGCGCGAGCGTGTCGGCACGCAGATCGCCCAACAGATCACGAACGGGTCGGCACCGGTGGGCGTCATGCTCCACCACGCCATCACCAACGGCGAGCACCTGGCACTGCTCGATCAACTGCTGTCGTTGGTGGCCGAGCACCCGTCGGCCGTGTCGACCTCGATCTACAACGCGTCGTGCTGAGTCGTCACGACGTGACCCTCCAGCAGCGCCACCCGCTCGCCGACCGACAGTCCCTTGGATGACACGCGGGCGGTGACACCGGCGAGGTAGGCGACCGGGGCGTCGCCAAGGCCATGCACTGCGGCCAGCGAACGGATCACACCACCGTGGGCCACCACCAGCAACGAGCCGCCGGGGCTCGCCGCGTGCATCGCCTCCAGTGCCTCCATCACACGATCCAGCACGACGTCGACGTGTTCGAAGCCGTCGGGGCGGCGGCCTTCGTCCAGCCACCCCGGCCAGCCCTTGTCGATCTCCGCCTTGGTCAGCCCGGTCCACTCACCCACGTCGCGCTCGCGAAGGCGATCGTCGACGACCACCGGCCCGACACCCAACTGCTGGGCGACGATCGCGGCGGTCTCGGCGGCGCGCAGCAGATCGCTCGACACGATGCCATCGAGGGCGCCGATCGACGCAGCGGCGACGTAGGCCTGGCGTCGTCCGAGCTCCGTCAGCGCGGGGTCGGCGTGGCCCTGCCATCGGCCGATGGCGTTCCACTCCGATTGCCCATGACGCACGACGAGCAGGTCGGTGGCATCCATCGGCGCGACCGCTACCGTCTCCGTTCCCGCCGGCTGGGTTGCAGGTACTCGTACTCGCCCCTGACCGCGGTGTCGATCTTGGCCCGCGTCATCACGATGCCGAGCAGCGGCGCGCCGACGCGGTCGAGGGTTGCCAGGCTCTCGCGCAGTTGCGGAATGGAGACCCGCTTCGACTGGGCGACCAGCAGCACACCATCGACGTGGCGCGACAGCGCGGCCGCGTCGCTGACTGCGAGCAGCGGCGCCGAGTCGATGATCACGTAGTCGAACCGTCGGGACAGCTCTTCGGCGAAGGCGTCCATCCGCCGCCCGCTGAGCAACTCGCTGGGGTTCGGCGGCACAGGCCCGCCGACGATCACCCAGAGTTGGTCGGTGATGCGCTGGATGGTCAGTTCCATCGGGTCGCCTGCCAGGTTGTTGGTCAACCCGTTGCTGCCGTCGATGGCGAACATCCGGTGGAGGTCGGGCTTGCGTAGGTCGGCGTCGACCAGCACCACGTTCGCGCCGGTCTGCGACAGCACGACAGCGAGGTTGGCGGCCGTGGTGGTCTTGCCTTCGCCGGGGCGCGTGCTGGTGACCTGGATCGAGCGCATCTTGCGCTCGATCCCGAGGAACTGCACGTTCGTTCGCAGGTTGCGGTACGCCTCGACGGCGGCGTTGTCGGGGTCGGAGATCGCCAGCGGTCTGTTGTCGCGCCCGGTCACGTTGGGCACCGACGCCAACACGGGCACGTCGGCGCCGAGGCGGGCGAGATCGTCGGCATTGCGCACCGAATCGTCGAGGTGGTCGATCAAGAACGCCGCGCCCAGGCCCAGCAGCAACCCGACGACCGAGGCGAGCATCGCGGTCCGTACCGGCGTGGGTTTGATCGGCTTGATCGGCGCCTCCGCCGGGCGTACCAACTCGGCGTTGCCGGCGGACAGAGCCGCGTC
This sequence comes from Ilumatobacteraceae bacterium, assembly GCA_043758005.1. Taxonomy (GTDB): domain Bacteria; phylum Actinomycetota; class Acidimicrobiia; order Acidimicrobiales; family Ilumatobacteraceae; genus JAENVT01. The sequence goes on along the minus strand of JAYVOI010000034.1, from coordinate 3,415 downwards.
GACCTGGAGTTGGTCGATGCGTTGACGGAACGCCGCCTGCTGGTCGACCAGCGTGCGACGATCGGCCTCGGCACCCGAGTCGTCGTCGGTGCTGCTCGCCGCGATCTGCGCGTCGAGCGTGTCGATCTGGGATTGCAGGTCGGTGATCTTGGTCTGCAACTCGGCACTTGCCGCGACCATGCCGTTGACCGCCTGTTCGCGCTTCACGTCGATGTACGCATCGACGTAGGCGTTGGCCAACGTGGCCGCCGTTTGCGGGTCGCCACTCTGGACGCTGACCGTGATCACGTCGGCGTCGCTGAAACCGCTGCCCGAGACCAGGGGCGGGTCGTCGTCGAGACCGAGGTTCTGTCTCAACCTGGCGTACACCACGTCGCCTTCGAGCACTGCGATCTCGTTCTGCACCAGCCGATCGGGGTTGATCGTCTGCTGGCCGCTGCCGAACACGGATTCACCCGGCGAGACGCGGATCAGCATGTCGGCGTCGGCTTGGTAGATCGACGATTGTCGTAGCGACAAGGCGATGGCCGGCGCGGCAGTGGCGATGATGGCGGCGATCACGATCCACGATCGCCGGATGATCACGCGCCAGTAGTCGCGCAAGGTCATCTCCGGACGCTCGCCAACGCTCATAGAAGTCGACAGCCTACCCGTGGCCGCTGATCGCAGGGCTCAACGCGGGGCATCGGGGCCGAGCACGACGATGATGTCGCCACCGTCGTCGGAGTTCGTGACCGGCTGCGACGAGTTCCTGGGAAAGGCGACGATGATCGCGTCGGGAACGCCGATGTCCTTGGCCGCGATCGCGGCCTCGTCGTCGAAACCGGGCCGGTAGTAGACGACGGTCGCATCGACGAGGGTCAGCACGTCGCCGAGATTGATGATGTAGCCGAGCGACCGGATGCGATCTGCCGTCACGCTGGCGAGCTTGAACCGACCGTCGCCGTTGGCCAGCACCAACCGAACCTTGTTGCGCGGCAGCGGACCGGCGATGGTGGTCGTGGGGGCGTCGGTGGTGGTCGGCGCCGCCGTGGTCGTTGCTGCCACAGTGGTCGGTGCGATCGACGTCGACGCCGACGAGATCGAGGTGGTCGTGGCCGCACTGGTGGTCGAGGTGGTCGAGGTGGTCGGCTCGTCGATCGAAGTGGTGCTCGAGATCACCGACGTCGGCGTGGTCTCCAGCGGCACGGTGATGCTGGGATCGAGCACGAACGTGTCGCTCGGCACCGGGCGCCCGGCGATGGCCAGGCCCGCAAAAGCACCGACGACGATCACGGCGAGAGCGAACGGCCACGACTTGCGCATGAGGTCAGTCAAGTTACCAGCGCACTCCTGACCCGGACCGACCGGTCAAAGGAACTTGCGTCCGATACCGCGAACCATTCCCCGCCAGTAACCTCGGCGGATGGTGACAGAGGGGCAGCAGCGGGATGTCCGCACCATCAACACGTGGGTCGGCGGAATCTCCGTCGTGGCCGGTGTCGGCGTCGCGCTCGGCGGGCCGTCCCCCACGGGCTCGACCCTGATCGACAGCATGCTGCTGGTCGTCGTCACCGCGCTCTGCATCTCCTGCATCGCCTTCGCCCCGTGGACGTATCGCTGGCAGCGCACCAGGCGCCCCATCATCACGGCCGCGGTCTTCGGGGTGGCCGTGCAGGTGTTGGCGCGCCTCGGCAACATCTGGCGCTTCGGGATCAGCGCGGCGATCGGCATCGTGCCGATCCTGGCGATCACGTTGATCGCCGTGCAGCGCCGCTCTGGCCAGCGCCGGTTGCAGCTGTGGTCGGTCTTCGGCGGATTGCTCGCTGCCGGGATCCTCTCGTTGCTCGGGTTCGGTGTCGCCGCCGCAGCGGCGCGGCCCAACCTCACCCGCGGTACCGACGAGGCCAGGCAGGCGTTGCAACTGCTGAAGGACGGCGACTTCGGCGGGGCCCGCAAGGGGTTCGATCTGGCCGCCGCGTTGTTGGGCGGCGCAGGCGACGACCTCGATGAGCCATGGGCCCAACCGGCGCGCCTGATCCCGGTCGTCGCCCAGCATCGCCGCGCCGCGGCCGACCTCGCCAACACCGCGGCATCGGTGTCGAACACGATCTCCGACGTGTTGGGCGAGATCGACTTCGATCGGCTGCGCATCGTCAACGGCACGATCGACATTGCCGCGATCACCGCGCTGCAGGACCCGCTGGCACGGCTGAACGCTGCGCTCGACGATCTCCATTCGACCGTCGATGCCGTCGACAGCCCATGGTTGGTGCAGCCGATTCGATCGCGATTAGCGACCTTGCGCGACCAGATCGACAAGCAAGAGGGTGAGGGTGATCGCGCCTCGGTCGCCGTGCAGCGAGCGCCGGCCATGCTGGGCGCCAACGGCAAGCGGGTGTACTTCATCGCCTTCACGACGCCGGCCGAGGCGCGCGGCCTCGGGGGGTTCATGGGCAACTGGGCGGAGGTGACGATCGACCAGGGGCACATCTCGGTGACCGGTTTCGGGCGCACGGCCGATCTCGCGGTCAACGGCGACACCGAGCATTGGGTGCGCATCACCACCTCGCCGCATTTCCCCGACGTCGCCAAGCTGATCGCCGATGGCTACCCGGCCTACAGCGGCCACCAGGTCGACGGCGTGTTCGCCATGGACGTGTACACCGTCGCCGCGTTGATGAAGCTGACAGGCCCCATCGATCTGACCACGATCACCCAGACGGTGTCGGCCGACAACGCGGCCAAGTTCTTGCTGAGCGATCAGTACGCCGCCGTGCAGGATCGCGCCGAACGCATCGATCTGCTGGAGGAAGTGGCCAGCACGACCATCTCACGGTTGCTGTCGACCTCGCTGCCTGCCCCACCCGATCTGATCAAGTTGCTGAGCCCCTTCGCCGGGCAGGGTCGACTGGTCGGCTGGTCGCCGAACCCCGACGAAGAAGACCTGTTCGAACGCATGCGCATGTCGGGCGAGCTCGCGCCCCTCGATGGCGGCGACGGCTTTGGTGTCGTCATCGACAACGTCGGCAACAACAAGATCGATTACTACCTCACCGGCGAGGTTGCCTACAACGTCGGCACCGACCCGACCAGCGGTGACGTCGAGTCGATCCTCGACATCACGCTGCACAACGGTGCACCGCCTGGCGCGACCGAACCGGCGATCGTGTTCGGCAACTCCGAGGGCGCCCCACCGGGCAGCAACGTGATGCAGCTACACATCTACTCGGCGCTGCCGGTGACGAGCGTGACGGTCGACGGTGTGAGCCACCCCGTCGACGCCACATCGGAGGACCACGGCTACAAGGTGTCGACCCTCGACCTCGTCGTCGCCGGCCAATCCACGATGCAGATCACCGCCCAACTCGCCGGCACCCTGGACCTCACCAACGGCTACCACCTCGTCATCCGCAACGCCGCCGCAGTGAACCCG
>JAYVOI010000033.1:0-14084 GCA_043758005.1 Ilumatobacteraceae bacterium | reverse complement strand
TGCTCGGCCAAGTCGTGCGCGGCGGCCTTGTCGCGAAACGACTGCAGCAGGCCGCGGAGGTCGTCGCGATCGTCGATCGGTTGTTGGAACCTGCGCTGTGCCTCGGCCAATGCCGCCTCGAGGTGCTGCACCTTGGTGACCACCGGCGCCATCACGGCTCGCGCCGCCGACCAGGGCATCGATTGCATCTCGTCCACGGTCGTGAACGGGCCGACCGCGGCCACGGATGGCACGGCCAAGGTCGGGGCCTGCACGATCTTGTCGCGGCAGCGCTGTGCCAGTGCCCGAACCGCCGCCTCGGTCTGGCCGAGGACGGCCAACCGATCGTCGAGGCCCGCCCACGCTGCGAACAGTTGTTGCCGCTCGGCGTCGGCCCGTTCCAGTTCGCTGCGCAACTCGGATGCGCGAGCCGCCACGCCGCCGAGATCGCGACGGGCGACGAGATCGCCACGCAACTGCGCGGCGCGGTTGATGTGGCTGCCGAGTTGCGTCGCCAGGCGCTCGGCGATCGAGAGGTCGGCAGCGGCCTGCGTCGCTGCGACGACTTCGGTTGTCGATCGGTTCTCGACCGTCGACACATGTGATTCGACGCGCTGCACGATTGCGTCGACCAGGGCTGCGGCATCGGCCAGGTTGCGGCCCACGGGGCCGCCGAGGTTGTCGACCAGCGACTGGTTCGCCAAGGCAGCGGCCTTGTCGCGATCGTGCTTGGCGAGTGCCTCGATCTCGTCGAGCCGGTCACCGACCGCCTTGCGGGCGACGAACGCTGCCGCCAGGTCGGCCCGATCGGCGTCGGTGCCGGCTGTGCGCACTCGATCTTCCAGCGAGAGCATTCTGTCGGTGCTCCCGGCCAACCAGTCGTTCCATTGAGCCAGCAGCGCGGCCATCTGCTGTGCGGTGGGGGTCGACGACATCAGCCGACCTCCCTGCCGTAGACAGCCTTCGGTGGCTCGATGACCGTGTCGCTGAGCACACCGATCAGCCACTTGGAATAGATCGCCTTCCAGCGCCCATCGGTGCGCATCCCCTGGATCACTCCGTTGACGAACTGCACGAAGTCGACCTTGTCCTTGGCCATCCCCAGGCCGTACGGCTCGCTGGTGAACTTGTCACCGACGACCTCGGTGTTGGGGTCCTGGGCTTTCAACCCGGCCAGCACCGTGTCGTCGCCGGTCGCTCCATCGGCCTGGCCCTGCTGCATGGCAACGAGGCAATCGGTCACGTCGGGCTTGGCCAACACAACCAGGTTGCCGTACAGCCCGGCGTTCTTGGGGTCACGGAGCAGGTCGATGTTGGTGCTGCCTTCGGGCGCACACACCGTTGCCGACGCTGCGTTGAGCTGGCCGATGCTGTCGAATGCAGAGTCCTTCTTCACCAGCACACGCTGACCGGCATCGAAGTACTCCGACGAGAAGGCGATCCGCAACCAGCGGTTGCAGTTGATCGTCATCGTGTGCGCCACGATGTCGACGCCGCCGTTGTCAGGCCCGGCCTCGAGGTTCGGCAGGCGGTCGGCGTAGGTGATGACCTTGTACGTGATGTGCGACTCGATGTCGCCGTCGTCGCCGAAGATGGCCTTGGCGACCTCCTTCAACATGTCGATGTCGAAGCCCTCGATCTGGTTGGTGAGAGCGTTTCGTGCACCGAACAGCAGCGTGTCTCCGGAGACCCCGACGATCAGCTTACCGCGTGTCTGGATGGCCGCCATCGTCGTCCCGGCGACCATGTGGCCGGGTTGCGGAGGCGGGCCTTGCGGGTCGTACGAACGGGTGACGTCGCCCGCCGCCACTTGCTCCTGCGTGCACGCCGGTGGCGTGGGTGTGACGACATCCGTGGAGGGCGGCGCCTGGCCCTCGACTGCGCCGGACAAGCGCACCGAGCCGGAGCAGCCGGCGAGAACGAGCGACACGACGACGCCTGGCCCGATCCAACGCCGAGGGCTCATCGGTACTCCCTCAACCGCTGACCACATCCGACCGCGGCCAGTGCAGCGATCACCAATCCGGCGAGAAACACGATGTTGCGCAGCGAGTTGAGCGGCTCGACTGCCGTGCCGAGGCGTTGCGATGCGCTCGACCCTTCGTCGGCGACGATCTGTCCGATGTTCTGATCGAAGGCGTTGAAGACCTTCACTTCGTCGTTGCCCCCCGAGGTCTCGGCGAGGCCGAGACTGGCAGCGACCGCCGCATCCCAGTTGCCGGCATCGTCGAGATTGCGAATCTGGGCGTGCGTCGCGCTGTACCTGCCGTAGGCATCCTTGGCGGCTTCGATCAGGTCGGTGGCGGTTCCCAGGCTCCGTGTCGAGAGGGCTTGGGTCACGACGTCGTTGCCGCGCTGCCAGTTCGCTTCGTTGACGGCGCCATTGCCGCGGTTGATCAATGTCAACGCCTCCTGTGACCGCGCCTCGAACGCGGCTGCCCGGGCCTGGGCGGCATTGTCGGCGCCGGAGAGCTGTGTGCGGACCGCACCGTCGGCATCCCGCATCGTTCCGGCCTGGGCAGTGCCACCGATCACCAGCAGGAGGAAGAGCAGCGCCGCGGCAGCCGCCACCGGAACGTTGATGATCCGTCGGAACGTTCGGCCGAGCCAGATGCTGACGAGCACGAGCGCTGCGAGCACCGACCAACCCGTCGCATGCAGCCACGTGCCCGAACGGTGAGCCGTCGCCAGGCCGGCGTTGACCTGGTCTCGCTGCGATGCTTCGACGGCTTGCAGCGACGAGACGATGTCGGGCACGGCCGGATCGGTGTTGCTGACGATGTCGTTGGCCTGGCGCTGGTACGCAGCACCGACCGGGAATCCCTGGCGGTTGTTGGCCCGGGCCTGCTCGACGAGGCCGACGTAGCTGCCGAGCAGCCTGCTGGCCTCGCTGAGTTGCTGGAGGTCGGCTGCCGAGGAGGCACCCGAGACTGCCACCAACCCATCACCGGCCGCGCCGATCTCGTCGAGGTAGGCGGTGCGCTGCACCGGATCCTCCTGGCCACCGACGAGGTACGAAGAACTGGCGATGGCGTCGGCGTGGACGATTCGAACCTGGATGTCTTGCAGGGAGAGGAGCTGGCGTGACGCTGTCCGCACTTCCGTGATGGCGTTCGCCCGACGGTTGACACCGAAGGCGCCGCCGACGGCGAACACGACCGCGAGCAGGATCAACACGGCCCGCAACAGCGACAACTTGGCGGGCGTCGAGGTCGACGCCACCCGCCGGGCGAACAGACGCGTGACGGACGGAGTCGGCTGCGGTTGCGTCCTTGTTGTCGCGGCTGGGAGCACCCGCACCTCCTCGTCGTGGGAGTGTAGGCGCAACTCTTGGCGATGCAAGCGGGTTGGGTACCGTTGCAGCATGCCCGCCGCGTTCCTCCATCCTTTCGCCAAACCCACCAGAGAAGCCTTCATCCGCATCGACCGCGGCGAGGGCGCATTGGTATGGGATGCACAGGGCCGCGAGCTGGTCGACGGCATGGCCAGCCTGTGGTACAACGCGATCGGGCACGGTCGAGGCGAGATGGCCGACGCCATCGCAGCACAGTCACGGACGCTCGGCGCGTACTCCACCTTCGACCCGTTCACCAACGAGCCGGCCGAGTCGCTCGCCGAAGAACTGCGGGCCATCGCGCCGACACCGAACGCCCGCATCTTCTACACGTCGTCGGGATCGGAGGCGATCGACTCGGCGATGAAGCTGGCCCGCATGGCGCATGTGCAGGCCGGTCAGCCGCAGCGCAAGCTGATCATCAGCCGCAACCGCGGCTACCACGGCGCCGCGTACGGCGGTACCAGCGCGCAGGGCATCGCCCCCAACAAGGAGAACTTCGGCCCGTTCGTCGACGAGGTGTTACAGGTGCCCGCTGAAGACATCGAGGCATTGGCCACGCTGATGAGCCAGCGCGGCAACGAGGTGGCGGCAATCATCACCGAGCCGGTGCAGGGTGCCGGTGGCGTGTTCCCGGCGCCCGATGGCTACCTGCAGTCGCTGCGCAAGCTGTGCGATCAGCACGGTGCCTACCTGATCTTTGACGAGGTGATCACCGGCTACGGGCGCACCGGCAGTTGGTTCGCTGCCCACCACTACGGCGTCTCCCCCGATCTGGCCACGTTCGCGAAGGGCATCACGTCTGGCTACATCCCCCTGGGCGGCGTGTTCGTGGGCATGGCGCCGACTGCCGCGTTGGAAACCGACCCCAACTTCTTCCTGCGCCACGGGTTCACCTACTCCGGGCATCCAACAGCGTGCGCGGCCGGGTTGAAGAACCTGGAGATCATGCGCCGCGAGGGATTGGTCGAACGCGCCAAGCACATCGGCGACCGGCTGGGCGGTGGCCTGCAGGCGCTGGCCGCCGACGGCGTGGTCGACCATGCTCGCGGACTCGGGGGCATGTGGGCCGTCGGGCTGCACCCGAACCAGGACGCCAATGCGATGCGCGATCACATGCTCGACTCCGGCCATGTGATCGTGCGAGCGCTCAACGATGCGCTGGTGATGTGCCCGCCGCTGGTGATCCGCGACGAACACATCGACCAGATCGTCGACGCCGTCGCGGCAGCGGCCGGCTGATCATGAAGTTCGGCATCTTCTACGAGCACCAGATCGGGCGACCCTGGGATCACGGCACCGAGCACCAGTTGATCTCCGATGCGCTCGACCAGGTCGAGCTGGCCGATTCGCTCGGCATCCAGTACGTCTGGGAGGTCGAGCATCATTTCTTGGAGGAGTACAGCCATTCCTCCGCGCCGGAGGTGTTCCTGGCGGCATGCAGTCAGCGCACCAAGAACATGCGCCTCGGCCACGGCATCATCTTGACCGCACCGAAGTTCAACCATCCGGCGCGCACCGCCGAGCGGGTCAGCATGCTCGACCTGGTGTCGGGCGGCCGCGTCGAGTTCGGCAGCGGCGAGTCGTCGAGCGAGGCCGAGTTGGGCGGCTTCGGCGTCAACCCGCTGGAGAAGCGCGAGCAATGGCTCGAGGGTCTGGAGGTGGCCGTTCGCTGCATGGCCGAGACCCCCTTCACCGGCGTGGACGGCAAGTACGTGCAGATGCCACCGCGCAACGTGATCCCCAAACCGATGCAGAAGCCGCACCCGCCGCTGTGGGTCGCGTGCAGTCGCCGCGAGACCATCCTGCTGGCCGCCGAGAAGGGCATGGGCGCGCTGACGTTCGCCTTCATCGATCCCGAAGAGGCCGTCAACTGGGTCACCGAGTACGAACGCACCTTCACCGAGAAGTGCCACCCCGTCGGCTTCAGCGTCAATCCACAGGTCGCCTGCGTCAGCCCGATGATGCTGCACCACGACGAGGACGAGGCCATTCGTCGCGGCACCGAGGGCGCCAACTTCTTCGGCTACTCGCTGGGCCACTTCTACGTCTTCGGCGAGCACCAACCGGGCAAGACCGATGTCTGGTCGCAGTACATCGAGCGCCGCGCTGCGCAGGGCTACGACCCCGACGCAATCGCCGCGGCAGTCAAGGCAGAAACCCTCGGCGCCAAGCAGGCGGCGGGCGACTCGACCGGGCTGCGCGGCAGCGTCGGCACGCCCGCCCAGGTCCGCGAGTACCTGCGTCGATTCGAGGAGGCCGGTGTCGACCAGGTGATCTTCGTGCTGCAGGCCGGCCGCAATCAGCACGAGCACATCATGGAGTCGATCGAGATCTTCGGTCGCGAGCTCCTGCCCGAGTTCCTCGATCGCGACGAGGCGCAGGTCACCGCAAAGCAGCGGCGCTTGGCACCAGCGATCGAGGCGGCGATGCAGCGCCGAGCCGAGGACTACCAGCCCGCGGACCTGGGCGACTACTCGTTCCCGGCGTTGCCGGTGCAGTGGGCGAAGGCGACCGGGTCGCCCGAGCTCGAGGCCACACTGCAGCAGTGGGCCGACGACCGTGCCGCTGGTAAACGAGACCTCGGCGCAGGGATCACGGGGTAGCGACCAGCACGTTGTCGAGGTAGCCGTTGCGGAACTTCCCGGTCGGGTCCCATTCGGCCTGGAGCTGGGCGAAGGCTCCGAGGCGTTCGAAGCGTGAGCGCACGACACCGCCATCGAGGGTCGACAGCTTGCCCCAATGCGGACGCGGTGCAAACGGTTCGAGCGCAGACTCGACCCGCGCCAGAACCGGTTGCACCTCGGGCCACGACGGGATCCACGTGAAGTGGAACACGATGCAATCGCGCTGATAGCACGGGCTGAGCCACAGCGTGTCGGCGGCAACAGCGCGCACCTCGGAGATCTTCAGCACAGTGGCCAACTCCGCGCCGAGGTCGATCAGCACGCGCATTGCTTCGGGCCCGTCGGATGCGGCGACGAACAGTTCCGACTGCAACTCGTCACCGCTGCTCGGAGTGAAGCCCATTCGGAAGTGAGGCAACCGTTCGTGCCACGGCCCGGCGACACCCATCTGCTCGGTGCATGGCTCAGCCGGCAGTTCCGCGACCGGATGCACGTTGCGAGTCGCCGGGATGGCACCCAGCCGGACCGCAACGGCGTCGCCCTCGTCAGATGCCAGCCGTTGCTTGCGCCACACCTGTTCGACGTGGTCCGGCTGCCAGGTCGTGAACAGGCTGACGCTGTATCCATCCGCCATGATCTCGCCGAGGTGTTCGATTGCGGCGCGCATCGGGAGGTGCTCGTAGACGTGCTGCCACACCGTGAACGTCGGCTGGATCTCCAACGTGAGGCGCGTCGCGATCCCGAACGCGCCGAGGTTCACGCCGAGCGCGTCCATCAGGTCGGGGTCGTGGCCCCGTGAGACCTCGACGGTGTCACCGGACGGCACCACGAGCTGCATGGCCGTCACTGCCGTCGCGAGACCGCCGTTGCTCACGCCCGACCCGTGGGTGCCCGTGGCACATGCGCCTGCCACGGAGATGTGCGGCAACGATGCCAGGTTGGCCAGCGCCCAGCCGTGTTCGTCGAGATGCGTCGCCAACTCCCCGTACTTGATCCCGCCATCGATCGTCACCGTGTGCGCCACGCTGTCGATGTCGACAACGCGGTCGAGGTTTGCCATGGAGATCTGGTCGCCGGTGGTGTCGGCGATCGTGTTGAACGAATGCCTACTGCCGACGCCACGCACCTTGGCGCTCCCCGCGACCACCGACTGAACATCATCGACCGTGGTGGGTTGGTGGTACCGCTCGGCCCCGTACTGCACGTTGCCGGCCCAGTTCCGTTCGGCCATGGATCCCCCTCGGTGTTGCTGCCGAAGCTACCGCAAGTCGATCTCGTCAACTTGGTTGACCATTTGGATCTCCTCGTGAATCGTGATCGTCAACCGAGTTGACGAAAGAGGTTCTCCGGATGTCCATCATTCACGCACCGACCGAAGCACGGCTCGACGGCGCAACGTTCACACCTCCGTGGGCCGAGTGACCGCCGACGGTCAGGCAGTGCCGCTGGCACGGCTGCTGGCCATGTCGTACCGACTGCTGATCGACGGCCTGCACACCCGTCTCCGCGAGCAGGGCTGGACCGACGTACGGCCGGCATTCGGGTTCGTGCTGCTGGCCACCCGCGACCGCGCCACGACCTCGACCGAGTTGGCGAACGTGCTGGGGGTCAGCAAGCGGGCCGCATCGAAGCTCGTCGACGCCATGGAGGACGCGGGATACGTGTCGCGATCGCCAGGCCTGCGCGATGCTCGCGAGCGCAGCGTCGAACTGGCCGAGCGCGGGCATCGCCTGCTCAGCGCGGTCGAGCAGATCTATCGAGACCTCGAGGCCGAGTGGGTCACCGTGATCGGCGACCGGGCGGCCGAACAGACTCGGTGGAACCTCTCGCGCGTCGTGCTGGCCGCGCACGGCGGAGCGTTCCCGACGATCCGCCCGACGGCATGACCGAGGTCGATACCCAGTGCCGCCCCAGATCTCGTTGAGCTGCGCCGTGGACGAGCTTGGCGCTCAGATCGCCGGCTCGAAGCGCCGTTCACCCACCGTCGCCAGCGGAGTGGTTGGGCGCGATTCCGGTATTCCCAGTACCGAAATCGAACCCGTTGAGCTTGGTTGGGCGAGGTGTGAGTACCGGGAGTACCGAAATCGCGCCCGACCGATATCCGGACGAATGCGGCGGCGCGCGCCGATCGGCGCGACTGAATTCCAGACATCACGTCGGACTTGAACGCAGGGCCAACGTTGCGCGACGGAATGAGGTGCTAGATCAGCTCCGGGTCACACCGGATGGCGGCCGTCGCCGGCCCGTCGGCCGCGAACAGTTGCTCGAACGCGTCGTCGAGGTCTGCAACGTCGTCGACGCGAATTCCGGTCGCACCACACAGCGTCGCGAACGCGGCGAAGTCGGGGTTGTGCAAGCTGGTCTGCCACACGTCGTACTCGGCGGCGCGTTGCTCCTTGCTGATCTTGCCGAGCACGCCGTTGTCGAGCAGCACGTGGCGAACGGGGATGCCGTACTTCACGGCCGTCGTCACTTCTGCGAGGTACTGACCGAAGCCGCCGTCGCCGGTCACGGCGACGATCGGGCGGCTCGGCGCTGCCGCCCACGCACCGAGCGCGGCCGGGTAGCCAAAGCCGATCGATCCGAGATACCCCGACATCAACACGTCCTGCCCGCTTGTCTCGAAGTAGCGCCCGAACGAGTAGGTGTTGTTGCCGACGTCGACACAGATCACCGCGTCCGATGGGCAGCGTCGACCCAGCGAGGCAAAGATCGCCGCCGAGCCGACACCGACCGGGGAGACGTCGCCAACCCGTCGCTGCTTCTCAACACGCCACAGCGCCCACCGCGCTGCAAGGTCGGCGCGTTGATCGACCGCTGCGGTGGCACCGAGCCCGTCGCTCAACGCCTTCAGCGTGACCGCGGCATCGCCGAGCACACCGACATCGACCCCGTGGAAGCGGCCGATGGCAGCATGATCGTCGTCGATCTGCACGATCGCTTTGTACGGCGCGATACCGGTGTGATTCGAGAACGAGGCCCCGACCACGATCAGCAGGTCGCTCTCATTCATCAGCCACGACGCAACCGGCGTGCCGCTTCGGCCCAGCACGCCCGCGCCGAGGGGATGGGTGTCGGGTACCAGCCCCTTCGCCTTGAAGGTCGTCAGCACCGGCGCACCCAGGTGGTCGGCCAGTTCGATCACGTCGGCGACCGCACTCCGCGCCCCGTGGCCGACGATCACCACGGGACGAGCCGCGTTGCGGATGGCGTCGAGTGCCCGCTGCAGCGACTCGCCGGATGGCGCGACGCGGCGATCTGCGAGACGACCGGTCGGGCCGTTGACCTTCGTCGACGGAGCCGGCACGACCTGCACCTCGTCGGGGACGATGAGGTGGGTGACGGTGCGATCGTCGAGCGCGTGCTTCACTGCCAACGCCGCCATCTCGGAGTGGTCGGAGCCGGTCTGGATCGTGCGATTGAACTCGGCAACGTCGGCGAACGCGGCGCCGAGATCGAGATCCTGGAAGGCACCACGACCGAGCACCTTCGACGGCACCTGGCCCGAGATCGACACCACCGGTGCACGATCGACCTTGGCGTCGTAGAGGCCGGTCAGCAGGTTGGTGGAGCCCGGCCCGGCAATGGCGATGCACGCCGCCGGCCGACCGGTCAGCTTGGCGTACGCCGACGCAGCGAACGATGCAGCGCCCTCGTGCCGAATGCCGATGTACATGATGTCGCCGCGCCGTTCGGCCCGCCGCAGCGCGTCGGCAAGACCGAGGTTGCTGTGGCCGACCATTCCGAACACGTGGGTGATGCCCCATGCCACCAGCGTCTCGACGATCGAATCCGACACTGTGCGGACCTCTGCGTGCCGGTGCGGCAGTTCGACGTACACGCCGTCGTCGCGCACCTCGACCGGATACGTCGTGACACTGTCACTCGAGCCCTCGGGTGGCCGGCCGGTGATCGGGTCGTAGTCGTAGCCATGCCACGGGCAGCGCAGCCAGCCGTTCTCGATGCTGCCCTCCCCCAGCGGGCCGCCCTGATGCGGGCACCGGTTGTCGAGCGCGCCATACCGCTGGCCGACCCGGCACAGTGCCACCGTTCGCCGATCGACGGTGACGGCGCGCACGCGGCCGTCGTCGAGACCGTCGACCTCGGCGACCTTGTGCCACTGCGACTCGTCGTTCATAGCCCGACTCCGGCGTAGGCGACCCCGGTGAGGGCGGCGATGTCACGGTCGATCGTCATCAGATCATCGACCTCGAAGTCGCTCACGTGGCGGTGTCCGCACGCACGCGCCAAGACGCACACCAATTCGGTGGTCGCCCGAAGGAACCGACCGAGCCGCTGGCCGGCCTCGTCGATCGGCAGTCGGGCGCGCAGCACCGGGTCCTGTGTGGCGATGCCGACCGGACAGCGATCCGTGTTGCACGCGCGCATGCCGACGCACCCGATCGCCTGGAGTGCGGAGTTGGCCATCGCCACAGCGTCGGCGCCGAGTGCCAGCGCCTTGGCGATGTCGGCCGCCGTGCGGATCCCTCCGGTGGCTACCAGTGTCACATCGGCTCGATTGCTGCGATCGAGATGCCGCCGCGCCCGGGCGAGCGCTGCCATGGTCGGCACAGAGATGTTGTCGCGGAACAGGCGCGGCGCAGCACCGGTCCCCCCGCCGCGACCATCGAGGATGATGTAGTCGAAGCCGATCGTCAGGGCCGCGTCGATATCGGCCTCGACGTGCTGTGCGGAGAGCTTGGCGCCCACCGGAATGCCGCCCGAACGCTGCTTGGCCCAGGCGACGAACTCGGCGATCTCGGCGATGCTGTTGAACTGCCGGAACCGTGCCGGTGATACGGCGGGGGTGCCTTCGGCGAGCCCGCGAACCTCGGCGATGCGGCCACGCACCTTTGGACCGGGGAGGTGACCGCCGGTGCCGGTCTTGGCGCCCTGCCCGAACTTGAGGTGGAAGGCCTGCACTTCGTCGAGCACCGACTCGCGCCAGCCGAACCCGCCTGACGCCAGCTCGTAGAAGTACCGCGAGTTCTCCGCCTGCTCCTCCGGCAGCATGCCGCCTTCACCCGAGCAGATGCCGGTGCCCGCCAGCTCGGCTCCGCGCGCGAGCGCGGTCTTCGCTTCCTGCGACAACGCGCCGAAGCTCATGTCGCTGACGAAGATGGGGATGTCGAGCCGCAGCGGGCGCTGTGCGTTCGAACCGATCACGACCTGGGTGCCGACTTCCTCGTCGTCGAGCAACGGGAAGCGCGCCAACTGTGCGGTAGCGAACAGCAACGAGTCCCACGACGGCAACGAGGTCCGCTCCACACCCATCGCTGCGACCGGACCGTGGTGACCAACGCGGTCGAGACCGTGCAGCGCGAGCTCGTGGATGCCGGCGACGAACGGCTCCTCCGCTGTGTCGGCATGGGCGTTGAGGTAGTGGTGCTCGTACTCGTCGACCGGACCGTCGAGTGACAGCCCTTCGACCTGGCGGAAGTCGGCGAGCTCGACCCGGTCGATGTAGACGCCACCGTCCGTCACGGTGCTGCGGAAGTGCCGGAGCCGATCGGAGGTGTCGTAGGTCGACACGCCGGTGTCCATTCGATAGTCCCACCCGTGCACGCCACAGATGAGGTTCGGCCCGTCGACCTTCCCGTCGGCCAGCAATGCGCCGCGGTGACGGCAGCGGCCCGACAGCACACTGTGCTGATCGTCCCACCGCACCACCACCAGATCCACCCCATCGACGAACGCTGCGGCAGGTTGCCGGTCGCCGAGTTGATCCCAGTCGATCACCTTGATGGGATCGATCAGTGCTGCCGGCTTGCTGATGGTGAGCCCAGACGCTTCCTGCATGGTGACATCGTGTCATCAGAGGGCCGAACGTTTCAGAAAATCAGGAACCCGGCTCCGTCGGGTACCGTCGAACCATCATGAATGCCCGACGATTCGGAATCGTGTCGGTGCTCGCCTTGATCACCATGTCGTGCGGAGATGATGGTGCAGCACCCGCGACGAGTTCCGTGCCCGTTGCCGCTGGGGTCGCGGTGCACGTCGCCGCCCGCCTGCCGTCCACCGCCGATCCTGGTCTCGCCGGTCGAGCCGTCGCTGCGTTCGGGCTGGACCTGTTCACCTCGGTCAGAGTCACGTCCACCGCCGGCGACAACGTGACGGTGTCACCGGCGAGCGTCGCCTTCGCGCTGGCGATGTTGGAGCCCGGCACGGTTGGCGCCGCGCAACGCCAACTGCGCAGCCTGCTGCGCATCGACGACCCGGCGACCTTCCATGCGTCGATGAATGCGCTCCAGCAGAACCTGCAGGCCCGCACGCCGACCACCTTCTCCGCCAACGACGACCCTGGCGAGGTGCTCGTGCGAATCGCCAACGCGGCGTACCTCCAGCGCGGTTACCCGTTCGAGCAGGCGTACCTCCAGTCCGTCGGGTCGAGCTATGGGCCGGTGCTGAACGAGGTCGACTTCCGCCCTGATCCCGACGCGGTCGCCCACGCAATCAACGCCTTCGTCGCCGACGCGACCAACGACCGCATCCCGCACCTGGTCGCCGACGGTGTGATCCGTCCCGATTCCGTGCTGGCCCTCGTCAACGCCCTGTATTTGAAGGCCTCGTGGCTCGGGACATTCGACGAACCAGCGACGACCGATCAGCGGTTCACCAAGCTCGACGGCACGACACAGACGGTCCCGATGATGCGCGGTGGAAGCGACTCCTCGGCACGAGGCGACGGTTGGATCGGCGCGACCAAGACGTACACCGGTGGGCTCACGGCTCAGTTCATCCTGCCCGACGAAGGCCGCTTCGACGACGTCGCCACGGACCTCGGCCGGGTGTTCGACGAGTACACGGCCAACCAAACGAGCCCGTCCACGCTGGCCTTGCCGCGGTTCGACCTCCGCTTCAGCGCCGAGCTGACCCCCGCGTTGCAAGCCCTCGGCCTGACGGCCATCTACGCACCGAGCGGACTGCTCGGTGTGGCCAACGACCCCCGCCTCATCGTCGACAAGGTCATCCACCAGACCGATGTGGCGATGGACGAGAAGGGCACCGAGGCCGCCGAGGCCACGGTGGTGCTTGCCTACCCCACGAGTGCCCCGGTCAACGCGCCGGTGCCCGTCGTGCTCGACCGGCCGTTCCTGTACCGCATCGTCGACGACCAATCGGGTGCGACGCTTTTCGTCGGGCAGGTCGTCAACCCGGCTGGGTGACGATCGGCAACGGCTCGCGCGACGCCGGGTCTTGCCGGTAGTAACCGGCCAACACCTCGTAGAGCTCCGGCTTGGCCTCGCGGAAGTCGAGCGGTCGGTCGAAGAAGACCTCGGTCGCAACGGCGAAGAACTCACCGGGGTCGGTGGCCGCGTAGTCGTCGAGCAACGGTCCACCCTCACCGCAGCGCATCAACTCCAGCTCGGTCGCGCACACCGCGATCCAGCGGTCGAGTGCCGCCTGGTCGGGCAGCAGCGGCGTGCCGTCGACCACGCCGTCGAGCATGTCCATCTTGTGGGCGAACTCGTGGAGCACCACGTTGTGGCCGCGACCGCGATGACGGGCTCCGCTGCGCACCTGATCCCAGGCCAACAGCACCGGTCCCCGGTCGTGATGCGCCTCACCCAACAGCGGGCGCGAGCCCTCGTCGACCATGCCTCGGATCGACGTGGCGCGCGGTCCTGGAATGGCGAACGTCGTGGGGTGCACGATGATCGAGGTGACCTTGCCGAAGTAGTCGTTGTCGAGTCCGAGGACCAACACGGCGGCCTGCATCGCGATCGTCACGATCATCTCGTCGGTCATCACGAACCCGTTTGCTGCTTCCCACCGTTTGTTGGCCACGAGGTGCTCGCCCATCTCGGTGAGGCGCACTTGCTCCGGCCTCGACAGAACGTGCCAGTAGGCCACGTTGCGGCGAACGATCGTTTCCCATTCAGCGGGCAGGTGCCTCCGTCTCGACATCGGCGACAAATGTATCGTCGAAATATAGTTGCCGTGGATACTATCGCCGCGTAGGGTATCGCTCAGTGACAGCGACACATGGTCCGACCCCGGGGTTCTTGATGTGGCGGCTGACGATGAAGTGGCAGGCAGCCGTCGACCGAGCCGTCACGCCTCTCGGACTGACCCACGCCCAGTACTCGTTGCTCGCCTCGTTGCGCGGCATGACGAAAGGCGGTCGGCGTCCGAGCCAGCGC
>JAYVOI010000032.1:0-2626 GCA_043758005.1 Ilumatobacteraceae bacterium | reverse complement strand
CCGTTGCCGAACTGATTCCTGCCGTCGGGTTGGAGTCATCGCATCTGTCGCAGCAGCTCGCCGTTCTCCGACGGGCCCGGGTGGTCAACGCCGCCCGCTCGGGCTCCTCGGTCACCTACTCGATCGCCGACCCGGCGATCGTCGAGCTGCTCGCGGCTGCCCGGTCATTTCTCATCAACAGCCTCAGCGTGAGCCAAGAGTTGCTCGCCGACCTCCACCAGGGTGGGTGATGGACACAGCTGAACCCACCATCAAGACGGGCACCAAGCCGTCGTTCTCACCGCTGCGCGACCTGGCGCCGCGGGCACGCGACTACGCGGGTCTGCGTTCGTCGTGGAAGGGCGACGTCATCGCCGGCCTCACGGTCGGCGTGGTTGCGGTTCCACTGGCGCTGGCCTTCGGGATCACGACCGGGCTCGGCGCCACCGCCGGTTTGATCACGGCGATCGTCGCCGGACTGGTCGCCGCGGTGTTCGGCGGCTCGAACGTGCAGGTCTCCGGCCCAACCGGGGCGATGACGGTCGTGCTGGTCCCGATCGTCGCGCGCTACGGCCCTCAGGCCGTGTTCGTCGTCTCGATGATCGCCGGCGTCGTGCTCGTCATCGCTGCAATCGCCCGTCTCGGTCGGTACATCGCGTTCATCCCGTGGCCCGTGGTCGAGGGATTCACGGTGGGCATCGCCGTGATCATCTTCCTGCAACAGGTGCCGCCGGCGCTCGGCGTCGCCAAACCGCACGGCGAGAACACTGCAGCCGTGGCTGGGAGGGCCGTCGTCAAGTCGTTCGACGGCGGCAGCATCCAGGCGATCGGTATCGTCGTGCTCGTCGCCGCGATCATGGTCTCGCTCCCCCGCATCCGCCGGTCGCTGCCGTCGTCATTGATCGCCGTGCTGGTCGCCACGATCGTCGCCCAGGTCACAACCCTCGACATCGCCCGAATCGGTTCGCTCCCGTCGTCACTGCCGTTGCCGTCGTTGCCAGACACATCGCTCGGGCAGACCAAGGACCTGTTGTCCGCGGGGATCGCCGTTGCCTTGCTCGCAGCAATCGAGAGCCTGTTGTCGGCGCGGGTGGCCGACGGGATGAGCGACGGGGGCCGCCACGATCCCGACCGCGAGTTGTTCGGTCAAGGGCTGGCCAACATCGTGTCGCCGCTGTTCGGTGGCATGCCCGCTACCGGCGCGATCGCCAGAACCGCTGTGAACGTACGCGCCGGAGCGCGAACCCGGGTTGCTTCCATCACCCACGCGATCGTCCTGGTACTGGTCGTGTTCTTCGGTGGACCGCTGGTGTCGCACATTCCGCTCGCGGCGTTGGCCGGGGTGTTGATGGTGACTGCCTGGCGGATGGTCGAGATCCACAACATCCGGGCCGTGCTGCGCTCGACCCGCTCCGATGCACTGGTCCTGGTGCTCACTGTTGCGGCCACGATCGCATTCGATCTCATCGTCGCAGTCGAGATCGGCGTCGCCGTCGCGGCAGTGTTGGCCCTCCGCCATGTCGCCCGCAGCAGCGGAGCCGAGATCGAACAACTGCCGCTCGACGAGACGGTCACCGGCGGCGAGGAAGCTCGCCTCCTTCACGAGCGCATCGTCGTGTACCGATTGGACGGCTCGCTGTTCTTCGGGGCGTCGCAGCGATTCCTGACCGAGCTCACCGCTGTCAGCGACGTGAAGATCGTGATCCTGCGGCTGTCTCAGATCCAGGTGCTCGACGCGACCGGCGCGCATGCGCTCGGCGAGATCGTCGCCGAACTCGAAGCGCGCGGCATCACGGTCTTGCTCAAAGGGTTGCGGCCGCGCCATCGACGAGTCCTGCTCGCGGTGGGGACGCTCGATCACCTCGCCCACGAACGGCATCTGTTCGACACACTCGAGGAGGCTGTCACCCACGCTCGGCTGCACCTCGCACGCACCTAGGCGCAGCTCACCGCCGAGTCGGCGCTGTCTCCGGGAGTGCAGATCGAGTGTCAGCCGATTGCGGCTCGGGGCCGACCGAATCGTCACGACCGGTCGTCCGCCTCGAGCGTGCCAGACGGCCCACACCGTCGTCGATCGCGAGGGCGATCCCGAGCAACACGATCGCCACGATGCCATCCATCCACCAGTGGTTCCCGGTGGCCGACACGGCGAACATCGTCAGCGCGAGATGCAGCAGGAACAGCCACCGCCAACGGCTCGTGCTGACGGCGACGATGCCCAACGACACCAGTGCTGCCCAGCCGACGTGGATCGAGGGCATCGCCGCGAACTGGTCCGATACGCCGGTGCCGACGGGGCCGTACAGCGACAAGCCGTAGTGCGTTGAAAGGTCGATGTAGCCGAGGTCGGGCAGGAACCGAGGTGGCGCCACCCGGATGAATCGGATGACCACGCAGAAGCCGGTCATGATCGCCAATGCGTTGCGCCAGCGCGGATAGCGCTCCCGATCGCGGACGAACAGCCAGACCAGAAAGGCGATCAACGCCGGCACGTGCACGATCGCGTAGTAGTAGTTGGTGAACCACGCCAGCCAGTCATGCCGCAGCATGAAGTGCTGCAACGACAACTCGGTCGGCATGTGGAGTGCGTTCTGGAACCGGACGATCTGCCTGGCGCGGTCGATGGCTCCTTCGTCGTGCGCCAGCG
>JAYVOI010000031.1:0-6224 GCA_043758005.1 Ilumatobacteraceae bacterium | reverse complement strand
GTGCCGTCGATCTCACCCTGCGATCCGTGGCGCTGGAGGAGGTCGTCGCCGCAGCGATTGCCGGTCTCAGAGCCGCCCACGGGCGGATCGAGGTCGATGTACCCGAATCGTTGCCGATGGTGCTCGCCGATGCCGCACTGCTCGAACGGGCCCTCGCCAACCTCATCTCGAACGCGTTGGCCTGGTCGCCCGCCGGCACCCCGGTCAAGGTGCAAGCCGGCCAGGTCGGTAGTTTGATCGACCTGCGAGTGGTAGATCGAGGCCCCGGCGTGCCGGTCGATGACCGGGAGCGGATCTTCCTCCCGTTCCAGCGCCTCGGTGATCGCTCGACCGATGCCGGTGTGGGACTCGGGCTGGCGATCGCCAAGGGTCTGATCGAGGCGATGGGCGCGCGACTGAGTCTCGACGACACACCGGGCGGCGGCCTCACGATGACCGTGCGCCTCCAGCCGGCGGTTGACGCATGACCCGCATCCTGATCGTCGACGACGAGACACAGATCCGGCGCGCCCTCGACATCAACCTTCGTGCCCATGGGTACGACGTGGCGTTGGCGGCCACGGGCGAGGAGGCGCTGACCGAGGCGGCGGCCGCGTTGCCAGATCTCGTGCTGTTGGATCTCGGGCTTCCCGGTCTCGACGGCGTCGACGTGATTCGCGGGCTCCGCGGCTGGACATCCGTCCCGATCATCGTCGTGTCGGCCCGCGACACCGACGTCAGCAAGGTCGCCGCGCTCGACGCCGGCGCCGACGACTACATCACCAAGCCGTTCAGCATCGTCGAACTGCTGGCGCGAGTTCGTGCCTCGCTTCGGCGTCATCACCCGACGCCGGACGAGCCGATGGTCGAGACCGCTGACTTCGCCATCGACATCGTCAATCGACGGGTGACGCGTGCGGGGGCAGTCGTGCACCTCACGCCGACGGAATGGCAGATCGTCGAGCGACTCGTGCGCAATCCCGGCCGCCTCGTCACGCAGCGCCAACTCCTGCAGGACGTGTGGGGGCCGCAGTACGAGAGCGAGACCAACTACTTGCGCGTGCACCTCGCCGCCATCCGTCGCAAGCTCGAGCCCGACGCCGGTCAACCGCGCTACTTCATCACCGAACCGGGGATCGGGTACCGATTCGAGAGCTCTTAGCGCGTTCTTAACGGCGCCCCGACCGATCTTGGCGTTGCCCAAACGGCGATGAGTCCGTCGTCGCGGTTGAGTGTGAATGTGCTCCTCGAAGACGATCTCCGCGCAACTCCCACTTCCACAGCGCCGCGCCAGCGGGCGGTGGTTCCATCGATTCCGGAACCGCTCGGGTACCGGTTGAAGAACAAGGTGCTCGGCGCTCCGCTCCACACCGAGCGCCTCGAGCACGAGACACTCGGACGGCCGACGGCACTCGCCGTCTTCGCCTCCGACAACCTCTCTTCGTGCGCCTACGCCACCGAGGAGATCCTCCGCGTCCTGATCCCCGTCGTTGGTCTCGCGGCGTTCTCGCTGGTGACGCCGGTGACGGTTGCGCTGCTCGTCGTGCTCGGGTTCCTGATCCTCTCGTACCGCCAGACGATCAAGGCCTACCCTTCGGCCGGTGGCGCGTACATCGTCACGCGCGACAACTTCGGTCTCCTACCCGCTCAGGTGGCGGGCGTTGCGCTGCTCACCGACTACGTGCTCACCGTCGCGGTGTCGGTCGCCGCCGGCAGCGATGCACTCGCGTCGGCCTTCACCGGCCTGTCGCCGTACAAGCATTGGATCGCGATCGTCTTCGTGTGCTTCATCGCCTACGGCAACCTTCGTGGCACGAAGGAGTCGGGGAAGATGTTCGCCGTTCCCACGTACTTCTTCATCGTCAACATGTTCATCCTCATCGGCGTCGGCATCGTTCGCACGATCACGTCGTCACTCACGCAAGGCCCGACCAACCTCGAGGGCATGAAGGCGCTCGGCACACACCACAGCAACGGCCTGTTGATGGGCGCCACCGTGTTCGTGGTCCTGAAGGCATTCGGCTCCGGTGGCGCGGCCGTCACCGGCGTCGAGGCGATCTCCAACGGAGTACCGGCCTTCCGTCCGCCGGCATGGAAGAACGCACGGAGCACGCTCGTGATCATGGGCTCGCTCCTCGGTGTGATGTTCCTCGGCCTGTCGATGCTCGCCGCACGTACCCACGCAATGCCGTACGAGAACGGTGTGCCGTCGGTGATCTCGCAGGTCGGCAAGCTCATCTATGGCGAGACCGCTCTCGGCCACATCCTCTTCTACGCGCTGCAGGCGGGCACGATGCTGATCCTGGTGCTCGCGGCAAACACCAGCTTCGCCGACTTTCCCCGGCTCGCGTCGTTCCACGCCGGCGACAACTTCATGCCCCGGCAGTTCACCATTCGCGGCCATCGGCTGGTCTTCTCCAACGGCATCATCTTCCTCGCCGCTGCCGCGATCGTCACCCTGCTGGCAACCGGCGGTGAGGTCAGTCGCCTGATCCCGCTGTACGCGATCGGCGTGTTCACCAGCTTCACCCTCAGTCAGTCCGGCATGGCCAAGCATCACATCACGCACAAGGAGCCCTCATGGAAGTCTGGGCTGGCGATCAACGCGATCGGCGCCGTCTTGTCGCTGCTGGTGCTCGTCATCGTGGCGACCGTCAAGTTCCGTGAGGGCGCATGGGTGATCATGCTGCTGGTGCCGATCATGGTCTACGGCCTCGTTCGCCTCAACCGTGCCTACGAGGCCGAGGACGTCGAGTTGCATGAGGATGCGCAAGCACTCGCCGAAGCACACACGATGCGGACGCACTCCGTCGTCGTCCTGGTCGACAACCTCGACGCCGCGACCGCCCGGGCGATCCAGTACGCACGGACCCTTGCACCCGACGACCTCCGTGCCGTGCACTTCGATCTGGATTCCTGGAAGACCAGTCAACTGGTGTCGGCATGGAGCGACCTCGGGTTCAGCCGGTTCCCGCTCGACATCGTCGAGTGTCCCGACCGGCGGATGCCGCGGGCCGCGCTCGAGATGGCGATGCAGGCGATCAGCGATGGTGAAACGGAGATGACGATCCTCATCCCGCGACGTGAGTACACCAAGGTCTGGCATCGGATGTTGCACGATCGATCGTCGAACTCCATCGTCGCCGCATTCGGCGACATGCAGCACTGCAATGTCACGATCGTGCCGTACCACCTCGGCCGCGGGCGGCCGGTCGTCGAGCTGACTCCGGTCCTGGAGGCCCCGTCGCCAGCGTCGTTCAAGACTGGCAGGACGGGTCCGGCGGCCACCAACGTGTCGGCGAACGATCTCCCGGCTCAGCGCACACGCATCGCCGATCTCGACTCACGGCAACGCTCGACGGTTGCGGGTCGCGTCCGGGCGTTCCGCGTGCAGCCGTGGGGCGGTAATCCGGCGCTGGAGTGCACCCTCGCCGACGAGACCGGCAGCGTGACCGTGGTCTTCTTCGGCCGGCGCGAGATCGGCGGCGTTCGGTTGGGCACGATCATGTCGATCACCGGCGTCGCGGGAGAACATCACGGGATGCGGGCGATCCTCAACCCGGAGTACGCGATCATCTCGACGCCGACCGCGCCGATGAAGCCCGACCACCACGAACAGCCGAAGCGGACCGAGAAGCGGGCGTCCAGGCGCTGACCGGTCGTCAGGCCAGTACTGCGGCGACGGCGGCACGATAGGTCGCCTCATCGCGGCGATCCGCGCAGTACGCGGTCATCGGGCCGTCGCCGTCGCGAACCCTCGCCACCACCAGGCACGCGGGGTCGGCCGGCAGGGGGTGTTGGCCGGCTCCGGCCGACACCAGCGCGTCGGCGACGAACTTCCATCGATGGCGGATCTCGTCGGCATCGACCGGTGGCACCACCAGCACGGTCTTGCCGAGATGACCCGACTGCACGATGTGCGTCAGCTCCCACGCCAGGCCCGGCGTGCGCCCGATCGTGACGGCGATGGCTTTGGCGTGGTCGATCTGCTCGCTGATCACACTCCGCCATTCGTCATCGTGCAGGTGCACGCGCGCCGCGCCGAGCGACACGTGTGAATGGCCGGGGCGAGCGATCGCCAGAACCGGGCCGTAGCACGACAGCTCCCAGGCCACGGATTCCTCGAACGCATCCCGCCCGCGCAGGGTGAAGAACTCGAGGAAGGGCCGGCGGGCCGAGACGACGTTGGCCAGTTGCACGTCATCATCTTCGAACGACCGCAGGTACACGATCGGCGGCGCCTCGGTCGTCCACTCACGCCAACCGACCCTGGCGAGGGCGCGTGCTGCGCGCAGGACGAACGAGTCGACGACGATCACGACCAGGCCGACCGCAGCGATGATCCAGGCGAGCAGGCGCGGCTCCACCGACACTCGATCCGACAGCCGCAGATGCCTGAGCGACGGGACGAACAACGTCTCACGCAGACCCCACACCACGAGACCGCCGCCGACGGCCAGCAGTGAGACAGCAGCGACCGTCAGCGCGAACGACCCGAACGAGGGCCGCGGGTGCACTCGCTCGGCCGGGGCGACGCCCAGCACACGGGCCTCCTCCCGACGCCACAGCACGGTCACGACGATGCCGGCAAGTACCGTCGATGCTGCGCCGACAACTCGAATCCAACCGAGGTCGGAGGCGAGGAACACCAGGATCGCGGCGACGCAGGCGACCTGGAGGGCACCCAGAATTGCACCCCGGTGGCGCATCTCGTCGGCGCGGTCGCTGACATCGAACGATCCGACCTCGCCTCGCGTCACCGCGTTTCGTCTCACGCGCCCGGCTCGCACACGGCGAATGGCGAGCACCGCCACTCCGATCAGCGCGATGAGCGATCCGGACGTGGCCGCGCTCTTGGCGGGCGAGGGTATGTGCAACGCCGCAGTCGAACCACTCGGCATCGCGTCGAACTGCAAGTGCGCCAACGCCGCTAGCGTGGCCCGCGCCCGGGCGGCGTCCGATCCCTCCGCAACTGCGATCAGCGCCGTGATCGTGCCGCGCCGAAACCTGGCGAAGTACTGCGGCTGGTCACCTCTTGTTCGCCACGCCCTGACATCCGGAACGCTGTCGAGCCCGTCGATCTCGCTTGCGGGCACCGCTTCGAAGCCCGACGACAACGCGGTGCCGGCGGCGATGCCGGCAAAGAGCTCGTACGGATAGTCGGTGAGATCGACGATCGCCGCCGACCCATTCGCCGGGTCGAGCCACACCCGCAGCCGTTCACTCGAGTGCTTGGACACGAACGTGGCCACCTCCGAGGTCTGGATGACGGTGGCGGCCGGTCCGGCCTCGCCGCACACCGACGGATCGGCCGAGTAGTCGAGTTGCTGGCCGAGGCCGGGCACCGGCGGAGCGTCGACGATGATGCCATCGAGCCGGCTCGCAGTTCGACTCGCCTCGATCACCACCCCGCCATCGCGGGCTGCCTGCTGATCGACCACCGAGTCGACCGGAGCCTCGAGGTCGACACCGGCGCTGACCCCGAAGGCGATCACGAGGAAGGCAAACCGCTCGGTCGAGAAGGCCGCCGCGGCCGCCGCGGTCCCGCCGAGATCGCCGGTGTATCTTGCAACGCCCGACCCGTCCGGCGGCGTTTCGGTGAACGCGAGCGCCTTGACGAGGTTCAATTCGTCCGACCGGCCGGTGACGCCCATGCTGCAGACGAGTCGAGGCTCGGCGAGCAACTGCAATTGCACGTCATCGGAGCTGAACAGGCGAACAGCACTTTCCGAGTTCGGCGGCGTGGGGTCCGGCGAGGTTCGGGTCCACCCGGGCCCGAGGTCGTCGAGGATGATGTCTGCGGCAGCGGCGGTCTGGTCGGTGGGCCCAACGTGTGCGGTGGCAGCGCCTGACAATGCGCACAGCGCGAGCGCGCACGAGACCGACGCCCGTCGGGTACGGCTCGCAACGTGGCGCCTCGCCTGTCGCATGACGGTGTCTCCCCGCTCGCTGGTGCGGAATTCCACCGTGACAGTGCGCCCACGCTCCGGAGGGTGTCAAGGCGGCCGACGTGTCAGCAATGCCAAAATGGGGTACCACCCTCCAGCATGCCAGCACCCACATCGTCGCCCCATCAGCAGCCTGGCCAGTCGAATGAGACGGTCTTGGGTGGCCGGTACTCCCTCACGACGCGTATCGCCGTCGGTGGGATGGGCCAGGTCTGGGCAGCCGTCGACACGGTGTTGGGACGCCAGGTGGCGGTCAAGATCCTGCGTGACGACCTCGTCGACTCGCCGGTGTTCCTC
>JAYVOI010000030.1:0-2631 GCA_043758005.1 Ilumatobacteraceae bacterium | reverse complement strand
ACGGCCCGGTCGTCGACGAATGCGTGGTGACGCTGCGTGCGTACGGGTTCGAGCCCGACCGCCTCGCCGACATCGGTGTTTCTGGGTTGCACCGGCTGCTGGCCCATCTCGACCGCATCACCGCCGCCGACGCCGTGGTCGTGGTCGCCGGCATGGAGGGCGCTCTGGCCAGTGTGATCGGTGGGCTGACCAGCGGCCCGGTCGTCGCCGTGCCCACCAGCGTTGGGTACGGAGCCAGCCTCGACGGCGTCACCGCGCTGCTGGCGATGCATGCGTCGTGCGCCAGCGGCGTCACAGTGGTGGGAATCGACAATGGGTTTGGAGCAGCGTGCGCGATCGCCAGAATGATGCAGTGACTCGAACCGCCTGGTTCCACTGCTTCGCCGGCACTGCTGGTGACATGACGATGGCGGCGTTGGTCGATGCCGGCGCCGACCCCATCGAGATCGCCGAGATCGTCGGTCGCCTCGACCTCGCCGACTACGCGTTGACGTTCGAGAACGTGACGCGCTGCGGGATCGCCGCGACCCAGGCCCACGTGGTCGTCGCCGACCACGACCACGATCACGATCACGATCACCACCGCGGCTACCGGGCAATCCGCGATCTGATCGACGCCGCCGAGTTGCCAGAGCGGGTTCGCGATCGGGCCCAGCGCACGTTTGCCATGCTCGCCGACGTCGAGGGGACCATGCATCGGGTGCCGGCCGACGACGTCGAGTTCCACGAGGTCGGCTCGGTCGATGCGATCGTCGACATCGTGGGCGCCTGCGCAGCGCTGGAATCGCTGGGCATCGACACCATCGTGTGCAGTTCGATCACGGTCGGCGAAGGCACGGTCCTGGCGGCCCATGGCCAACTCCCCAACCCGGCGCCCGCGGTCACCGAACTGCTCGCCCGACGCAACGCCCCGAGCCGCGGGATCGACGACCGCAAGGAGTTGGCCACGCCGACCGGCGTCGCGTTGATGTGCGCGCTGGCCGACGAGTTCGGCCCGATGCCGGCGATCACCGTGTCGTCCGTCGGGTACGGAGCCGGCAGCGCCGACATCGCCGGGCGCCCCAACGTCGTCCAGGTGGTGATCGGCGAGGCGGTTGCGGCCACCGACCTGCCCGAGCCGGGCCAGCAGGTTCGGTTGCTGGAGACCAACGTCGACGACGCAACCGGCGAGGTGATCGCCCACACCATCGCCGCGCTGATCACGGCCGGCGCCCACGACGCATGGGCGACGCCGATCATGATGAAGAAGGGTCGCCCGGCGTTCACGGTGCACGCCCTGTGTGACCCACCGGCGGCACCGCTGATCGGCGCGCTGCTGCTCCGCGAGACGGGTTCGCTCGGCCTTCGCGGCACCGACCTGCGCCGCTGGCCGCAACAACGAAGCGAACGGCAGGTGACGATCGATGGCCACATCGTGCGTGCCAAAGTGGCGCTCGGCAGAGTGAAGGTCGAGTACGACGATGCGGCCGCCGCCGCGGCAGCGCTCGGTCGCCCACTCCGCGATGTGCTGGCCGAAGTCGCGGCCCGAGCAGAACGAGATGTTCAATGATCCCGCCCTTCGTCGATGAGCAGTTCGTCCGTGACCATCCCGACGCGGTCCTGGCCGATGTCCGCTGGTACCTCGACGGTCGCGACGGTCGCGCAGCGTTCGAAGATGCCCACTTACCCGGCGCTGTGTGGGTCGATCTCGACCATCAACTCGCCAGCACCGACCAGCCGGCGACCGAGGGCCGACACCCGTTTCCGACACCCGGCGACTTCGCCGAGTCGATGGGGTCCTTGAGCATCGGCGACGACACGGTGGTCGTCGCCTACGACGACACGGGCGGCCTGACCGCCGGCAGATTGGCCGTGATGCTGCGAATGCTGGGCCGCGACGCGACGGTGCTGATCGGTGGCCTCGACGCGTGGGACGGACACATCGAGCAAGGTACGGGCCGGGTGCCCACCGCGGCTGCGTTCACACCCCGCGACTGGCCCGCCGATCGCCTGGCGAGTGCCGGCGACGTCGCCCGGATCATCGCCGACGGCGGCGCTGCGATCGACGCCAGGTCGCACGAACGGTTCCTCGGCGAGGTCGTGCAGATCGACAGGCAACCCGGGCACATCCCCGGTGCCCGCAGCGCACCATGGACAGAGGTGCTCGACGAGCATGTGCAACCCCGATCCATTGCCGAGCTGCGCGATCACTTCCGAGAACTCGGCGTCGACGACGCCCATGAAGTCGTCGCCTACTGCGGCTCCGGGGTCAGTGCGTGCATGAACGTGCTGGCGATGGAGCACGCCGGGCTGGCGGTCCCGCGTCTCTACGTGGCCAGTTGGTCGGGCTGGACCGCCGACCCCAGCCGTCAGGCTGCCACCGGTGAGTGACGACACGCTCGACGTCCTCTACGACCTTCGGCGCAGACGCAAGCGACACCGCCTCGGCGACATCGAATGGTTCGACGCGGCGTACCGCGTGTACCTGGTCGCCCTGTTCGGCGGCGGCACCGTGCTGTGGATCAGCAGTTCCATCAGCGACACCACCGTGTCGGATCAGGCCGTCGCCGACATCGCCAGAAACGGCCCGGCGCTGATCGGTCTGATCACTGCCTTGACGTTTCTCGCCGCGTTGCGCAGCGGCGCCCAAGG
>JAYVOI010000029.1:0-14114 GCA_043758005.1 Ilumatobacteraceae bacterium | reverse complement strand
TGACCGAAATCATGGAGTTCCGTCCGCCAGAATCCGACAGAATCGGCAGTCTCGACCGGTTGACGAACACCAGCCTGGGCTCCTACCGTCGCCAATCGACCACTCAGCGTGCTATCGCGTCGATGAGTCTTGAGGATCGCGACCCCGACGGTGCAGCGACACCGCGTAGTCGCCGCCTTCGTATGGATCGCCGTGCCAGGTGGCCCAGCGGCCGGCCGGTTCCAGTCGACACCCGGCACACAGGTCGTCGTACTCGCTCAACGTCAAGGCATCGCCGTCCGCCTGCAGCGTGAACCCGGCCACCAGCCAACCAGCATCCGCCACGTGCGACGCAGCATTGGCGATGATCGCCGGGCGGTCGGCGGGACGACAAAAGATCATCACGTTCCCGGGCATGGCGACTACGTCGAACCGGCGACCGAGCGACATGCTTGCCAGATCGGCATGCACCCACCGCAGAGACGGCTCCGTTCGGCGGGCGAACTGGAGCAGATCATCATCAAGGTCGACCCCGACCACGTCGATGCCGCGTCGAGCCAGTTCGATCGCCACCCGGCCCATCCCGCACCCGGCGTCGAGCACCGAGCTGGGATTCAGCGACTCGACGAAGTCTGCCTCGCCGTGTGGCGAGTGACCGGTCCCGGCGAGGCGGCGCCATCTCGTGTAGTACTCATCCAGGTCGGTCTCGGCTCGCCACTGGGACCAGCGCTCACTCACGTCGTGCACATCATCGAGGCCCATCTGCATAGTTTGTCGTGTACCGCTCACAACGGGCTGTCGGCCTCCCCCGACATCGGGCGCGGACCCCGACCGACGGATCGATCAGCCCAGCGGCCACAGCGTGGCCAGCAGCCGACCGTCGACGGCGTCGACATCGACCGGACCGAATGCTCGCGAGTCTTCCGACGTGGCCCGGTGATCACCGAGCAGGAACACATGACCGGGCGGCACGACATCGGGCCCGAAGTAGAAACCATCCATGCCGTCGTTGTTGATGTAGTGCTCGACGATCTTGACGCCATTCACAACCAGTTGACCGTTGTCGATCCCGACCGAATCGCCGCCGATGGCGACGACCCGCTTGACGATCGACGCGCCGGTGCGCGGGTCGGACGCAACCACGATCTCGCCGCGATGAGGACCGCGAGCGCGCAACGTGACCTTGTCGATCAACAACACTGCCCCGGAGGGAACAGTGGGCTCCATGCTGTCGGACCGGACTCGCACCGGCTCGACGACCAAGCTGTGGATGAGCAACATCGCCACGAGCGCCGCGGCGAACCACAGCACCCGTCGCGTGGTCTTGGCGTCGTGGTCGGCAAGCTCGACCTCCGCCTCGTCATCCGCCGACGGCTCCAGCGCGGTGGTCACCACACAACGCCAACGATGCCGGCCCCCCACAGCAGCACACCGATCCACATCAAGCGGTTGACCGCACGGTCCTTCGCCGCCTTCGGCAACATCGGGAGCAACGTGATGACCACCAGGATCTCCGCGACGAGGGTGACGATGTCGAGCGGACCGACGTACTTGGCGCCGTTGGGCACGACCGACCGACCGGGCACCCACCGACCTCCATGGAACGGAACCGGTGGTTCCATCGGCAGGCCGACCGTACGGCTGGCGACGTAGACCAGGATCACCCCAACGGTGCCCCAGATGCCGGCCAGCACGAACCACGGTGCCCGCACGGCTCGCAGCAACGCCACCGCGCACGCCGACTGGGCGATACCGAGCACGACGAAGAACACCCCCGCCGCCGGCCACCAGGTGAAATGGCTCGGCGTGGCCACGAAATGGGCGAGCGCGCCGAACGCTGAACACACGATGGCCACGTCGACGGTGAGGCTGCGCCGCCGGGAGGTTCGTTCGGTATGACCCGCGCGAGGCGAGGCCACAGCCATGTTCACAACGGGTGGTTCCCTTCGTCGGCAACCTCCATCGGTAACGTGCCGAGTGGGTCGTCGCCAGGTGTCGCCGGGTCGATGACCTCGAACTGGGCCATCATGTCGTGGTCCTCGTGGATCAGGTTGTGGCAGTGCATCATGTACCGACCGACGCCTTCCCACTTCATGATCACCCGCACCTTCTCACCCTCGCCGACGTAGACCACGTCTTTGGGCCCCCGTTCGTGAGGGAACGGCGGCTTTCCGTTGCGGTCGAGCACCTTGAAGTCGGTGAGGTGCACGTGGATCGGGTGGAACCACCCGCCCGATGAGTTCTGCAGCTCCCAGATCTCGGTGTCGCCCCGGTTCGGCCTGGCCAACGAGAACTGGTAGTTGCTGTCGACGACGTCTCCCCACGTCGTGCCGTTGATCGCCCATTTGCCACCGTCACGCTCGAACTTGAACTTGCGGGTGCGGACTGCGTCACTCGCCTTCAACGCCATGACTTCGTTGCCGGGGTTCAAGGCGTCGGGAATCGAGTTGTTCGACAGATCCGTCGCATCGCTGACGACATCGAAGGCCATGATCTTGTCGGTGTTGGCGAAGTCGCGGTTGTTCTTCGGGCTGGCGTTCTGCAGGATCACCCGACGCCCGATCGGGTACTTGGCGAAGTCGATGATCACCTCGTAGCGCTCCGCCGAGGCCGCGCGAAAACTGGTGACGTATTGGGGAGCCGTCATCAGGCCGCCGTCCGTGGCGATCACGGCCATCGGATCACCGGAGTCGAGCGAGAACTTCCACGAACGCGACACCGATGTGCCGCAGATGCGGAAGCGGTACTTACGGCGCTCGACCTGCATCACGGGCCACGGGCGCCCGTTGACCAGGATCACGTCACCCCACAGTCCGGACTCGTCATCGAGCGAGAACAGCAGTGACCCGTCGGCGTTGAACAGCGCATCGCCGATCAGCAGCGGGATGTCGTACGGCCCGTGCGGGATCGGCAGCGACTGCTCGAGCGCGTCGGTCATGTGGTACTGCGCGATCAGTCCGTGATACGCGTTCTCGGCAGTGTGGAAGACGCCATGGTCGTGGTACCACAACGTTCGCGCCGGCTGGGAGTTCGGGTAGTGATAGTCCTTGAACTGACCGGGATGGGTGATGTCACTGGCGTAGCCGTCGAACTGCGGCAGCGACGCCGAGCCGTGCAGGTGCACCGACGTCCACGGCTCGTAGCCGAGCGTCGGGTGGACCTTCGGCAACAGGTTGCGATGGCGGATCGCGATCGTTCGGCCCTGCTGGACCTTGATGGTCGGGCCCGGCACCACGCCCTCGTACGTGAAGAACATCGTCTTGAAGCCAGGGACGACCTCGTGCAGCGTGGCCGCCATCGTCATGTCGTAGTAGTCGGTCGTGGCGTCCGTTCGGAAGGGCACCGCGACAGGCGGCATCGCAAACGGTGTCGTGAACGGCTTCGGGAGCTTGCTCGACGGCATGCGGTTCGACAGTGTCGACTGACCCGACACCACGCGAGACAGCGGCAACGACAAGGTGGCACCGGCGAAGACACCGGCCTTGATCAGATCTCTGCGGGTCAGCGACATGGTGCGCCTCCCTCACACGAGTCGTGCCTGCTCATCGTCGCGGGCATGCTCGCGCCCACACCTGTCCGACCCCGTACGCCCACTACAGGCCTCCCGTGTTCACATCGCCAGCCCGTCCAATCGGGTTCTGCGCAACTCAGCCTGGTACTAGGTCAAAGCATGCGTCAATCGACCTTTCGTGGTAAGCCGAAGGGCGCAGAATTGCTCGCAACGATCTCGGCGAATGGCGTAGGCCTCACCAGCATCCGACACTATTTGTCGCCCGCCGACCCCACCCGGTGACGGGTCATCCGACGAGCTGGTTGGTCAACTCGCCGAGTTCGCGGATGCGTTGGAAGTCGGCGCCATGATGATCATCGTGCGGGTCGAGCAGGATCGGGTGCAGCCCGGCTGTTCGGGCAGCACCGATGTCCATCGTCACCGAGTCACCGATGTAGGCGATGTCGTGCCGATCGATGCCGTCGAAGTAGGGCAGGGCATGCTCGAAGATCCGCGGGTCGGGCTTGGCAACACCGACGAGGTGGCTGTCGATCACCACACGCATCGACACGTTGGGACCAGCGCCCGCCTGACACACACCGCTGCGAGCGAGCACCTCGGCGACCTGGCCGCTTGCGTTCGACACGACACCGAGCGGTACACCGGTGGCGGTCAACGCCGCCAGCGCCGCCTGGCTCTCAGGTATCGGCCATCGCCAGAGGTATGCGTTGCGCGTGTGATGCAGCGCCGTCGCTGCGGAATCGAGATCGCGGTCGGCCACGCCGACACTTCGGACGTACGAACGGTTGTACTCGTCCCAGAACGCTTCGCCGCTGCCCGCTGCCGACTTCGCCGCCATCCCCGCGTAGTGAGCACGACGATGCGCTGCAACCGACGGGTCGCCGCCGTAGTACGACAAGAGCGGACCGAGCACGGTGGGATCCGGCAGCACCAACACCCCGCCTGCGTCGAACAGAATCGCCTCGAAGCGCACAGTCACGGATCCATCATGCCCGTTTCGCCGTCGCCCACGCCGACACATACCCTTGCGTGCGTGCGTAGCGCCAGAGACTTCTTCAATCCGCTCGCGGTCGGCGCCCCCGCGCCGCTACGCGAGATCCCATTCCCACCGAGCCGCGTCATCCACTTCTTCCCGCCGCAGATCGGCAAGGTCGTCGCCAAGCTGCCCGACGTGGTGCCGATGGTCGACATCCTGCTCGGCAACCTCGAAGACGCCATTCCGATGGCCGACAAGCAGGCGGCGCGGTCCGGACTCGTCGACGTCGCCCGCACGATCGACATGGGTGACACACAGCTGTGGGCCAGGGTCAACAGCCTCGACTCACCATGGGGTCTCGACGACATCACGACGCTGGTGGCCGAGGTGGGCGACCGACTCGACGTGCTGATGATCCCGAAGGTCGAGGGCCCAGAAGACATCCACTACATCGATCGGCTGCTGGCCCAGCTCGAGGCCAAGGCCGGGCTGCAGCGACCGATCCTGGTGCACGCCATTCTCGAGACGGCACGGGGCGTCGCCAATGTCGAGGAGATCTGCGGGGCGTCGCCGCGCATGCAAGGTCTGTCCCTCGGGCCGGCCGACCTCGCCGCGAATCGCCGCATGAAGACCACGCGGGTCGGCGGCGGACATCCCGACTACCTCGTGCGCAGCGACCCGGATCCGGCCCGACCAAACGCGCCGCGGCCCAGCTTTCAGCAGGACCTCTGGCACTACACACTGGCTCGAATGGTCGACGCCTGCGCGATGTTCGGGCTGTTGCCGTTCTACGGACCGTTCGGCGACATCGCCGACACGGTGGCCTGCGAGGACCAGTTCCGCAACGCCTACCTGCTCGGCTGCGTCGGCGCCTGGAGCCTGCACCCCGTGCAGATCGAGATCGCCAAACGCGTGTTCAGCCCGCGCCCGGCCGACGTGGAGCGTGCCCAGCGGGTGATCGACGCGATGGGCGACGGCACCGGGGCGATCATGCTCGACGGCAAGATGGAGGACGACGCCTCGGTGAAGCAGTGCCGGGTCGTGGTGGAGCTCGCCCGACGCCTGGCACTGCGCGACCCGGACCTCGCGGCAGCGTACGGATTCGCCTCGTGAGCCCCGAGCTGACCTCGGCGGGCAGTTGGCGCCCGCGGCGCTCGGCGCTGTACATGCCCGCAGCCAACGAACGCGCCCTGGAGAAGGCCAAGTCGCTGGCCGCCGATTGCATCATCTTCGACCTCGAGGATGCCGTGGCGCCTGATGCCAAGGACTCGGCGAGGGAGGCGGCGTGCGCGGCCGCGGCTTCGGGTCAATACGGGCGCCGCGAGTTGACCATCCGGTGCAACGGTCTCGACACCGCGTGGGGGCCGGCCGATCTGCGAGCGATCGCCGGCTCGACTGCGTCTGCGGTCGTGGTGCCCAAAGTCGGCTCTGTCGCATACCTCGACGACGTGTCGTCGCAACTCGACGCGGCGGGTGCGCCTGGCGACATGACGGTGTGGGCGATGATCGAGACACCAACCGCGATCCTCGACGTCCGGGCGATCGCGGCTCACCCCCGGGTCTCGGTGCTGGTGATGGGCACCAATGACCTGGCGCGGGAGCTGCGCATCCCATTGGTCGCCGGTCGCCGGGCGCTGCTCCCCCACCTGGCCACCGCACTCCTGGCGGCTCGCGAGGCGGGCAAGACGATCCTCGACGGCGTGTACAACGACGTGAAGGATCTCGATGGCTTCGGCGACGAATGTGCCCAGGGTGTCGAGTTCGGCTTCGACGGCAAGACCCTGATCCACCCCGGGCAGATCGACGTCGCCAACCAGGCCTGGGCGCCGTCGGCCGCCGACGTCGAGCAGGCCGGGCGAATCATCGCCGCGTTCGACGAAGCGGTCGCCGATGGTCGAGGGGTGGTCACGGTTGACGGCCAGATGATCGAGAACCTGCACGTCGCCAATGCCCAGCGCACCCTGGCCACCGCCCGGGCAATTGCCGCCCTCGACTGACATTGTTCAGGCACAAAGTGCTGTCTGTACGCCATCGGGAGTATCGAATACCATTGGCCCATGACCGTGCTCGACACCCATCCAGAGAATGCGTTCGCCAATGATCGCTCCCATGTCTTCCACTCCTGGAGCGCGCAGGGCGCACTGAATCCACTGGTGGTCGAAGGCGGGGAAGGCAGCTACTTCTGGACGCAGGACGGCACGCGCTACCTCGACTTCTCCAGCCAACTCGTCAACGTCAACATCGGTCATCAGCACCCCAAGTTGGTGGCAGCGATCAAGGAGCAGGCCGACCGCTTGTGCACCATCGCACCGTTTCATGCCAACGACGCGCGCAGCGAGGCCGCCCGCCTGATCTGCGAGGCCGCTGCGACCAAGATCGACAACAGCACCCTCAACATGGTGTTCTTCACCAACGGTGGTGCCGAGGCGACCGAGAACGCAGTGCGCATGGCCCGGTTGCACACGAATCGCAGCAAGGTGTTGACCCACTACCGCAGCTACCACGGCGGAACCAACGGTGCCATCACGATGACCGGCGATCCGCGGCGCTGGCCAAGCGAGCCCGGCATGCCCGGCGTCGTGAAGTTCTGGGGACCGTACGCCTATCGCAGCGCCTTCCACTCCACCAACGAGGCCGAGGAGTGCGAGCGCGCACTTGCCCATCTCGACGACGTGTTGATGGTCGAGGGAAGCCACACCGTTGCCGCCATCATCCTCGAGACTGTCGTTGGCACGAACGGGATCCTGGTCCCGCCCGACGGGTACCTGGAGGGCATCCGGGATCGATGCGACCGGCATGGGATCGTGATGATCTGCGACGAAGTCATGGCCGGCTTCGGCCGCTGCGGAGAATGGTTCGCGTTCCAGAAGTGGGGCGTGCAGCCCGACCTGGTGTGCTTCGCCAAGGGTGTCAACTCCGGCTATCTCCCCCTCGGCGGCGTGGTGATCAGTCAGACGATTGCCGACACGTTCCGCGATCGGGCCTTCCCCGGAGGGTTGACCTATTCGGGCCATCCGCTGGCATGCGCGTCGGCGGTGGCCAGCATCAACATCTTCAAAGAGGAAGGCATCGTCGATCACGCCCGCATGCTCGGCACCGATGTCATCGCTCCCGGCCTCGAGAAGCTGCAGGCCAACCACCCGAGCATCGGCGAAGTCCGCGGTCTCGGCGTGTTCTGGGCGCTCGATCTCGTCACCGACCGGGCCACCCGCCAGCCCCTGGTGCCGTACAACGCGGCCGGAGCGGACGCCAAGCCGATGGGCGATCTCGCGGCAGCCTGCAAGCAACGGGGTTTGTGGCCGTTCACCCACTTCAACCGACTCCACGTCGTCCCCCCGTGCACGGCCACGATCGACGAGGTGACCGAGGGCCTGGCCATCCTCGACGAGGCACTCACCGTCGCCGACTCCTTCTACACCGGCTGACCCGGCCACCGATGTGGCGCAAGCCGGGTCGCACCGGCGCAATCCTGTACGCGGTCCTGGCGACCGTGCTCGGTTCGGCCGCGGCGTTCTTCAGCCGACTCGAGATCGAACGTCAGCGTGGACGGCGCGAGGCCGCACGCACGTTGCCGTCCGGACCGATCATCGTCATCTCCAACCACACCAGCTACGCCGACGGCGTGTTGCTGGCGTTGGCGTGCCGCCGCATGGGACGGTCGCTGCGTCTGCTGGCCACGTCCGGAGTGTTCGGCGCGCCGCTGCTCGGCAGGGTGGCCCGCAAGCTCGGCTTCATCAAGGTCAAGCGCGGCGCGGCCGATGCCTCGACCTCACTCGATGAGGCAGCGCACGCATTGGCCGAGGGTGAGGCGGTCGGGATCTTTCCCGAAGGCCGCCTCACTCGCGACCCGATGATGTGGCCCGAGCGCGCCAAGACCGGTTCGGTGCGGTTGGCGCTGCGCACGGGCGCGCCGATCGTGCCGGTGGCACTGGTCGGCGGGCACCGCGTGATCAGTCGACGGCGCCTGGTGCCGACGTTGCTGCTGAACCTGATCCGCCGGCCCAAGGTCACGACCCTCATCGGTGCATCGATCGACGTCCGGGCGTTGATGAACATCGGTCCGAGCACCGAGCCGACCAACGACGAAGTTCGCCTCGCCGCCGACCTGGTGATGGGTCGTCTGGTTTCCGTGGTCGCCGAACTGCGTGGTGAACGGGCACCCGACCCGCACGGCGTGCCCCGCACCGCCGACTGAGCCGCTCACCAGATTGGGCGCGATGTGAGTACGTCCACTACCGGTATCGCGCCCGACAAGCGGGCGTGGGCGCGATGTGAGTAGGAGCAGTACCGGTATCGCGCCCGACTGGGTCAGGCGACTTGCCAGGTGCCGTTGCTGCGCAGCAGCGTGGTGAGGTCGCCGGGGCCCTTCTTGGAGGACGTCTCGGCGAGTTGACGGCCGACGGCCATCCCGTAGTCGGGCCGATCGACCGAGCGGAACACGCCGAACGTCGTTGCCGAGTGATCGTCGTGAGACAGCCGCGCCAAGGCGAAGGCGAGGCCCGGATCATCGCGATGCGCGTCGTGTACGAGGATCGCATCCTCGCCCACATCGGCGACCTCGACGATGCGAAGCAACCCGTCGGTACCCATGACCACACCCTTGTGGCCGTCGACTCCGAAGCGGATCGGTTGCCCGTGCTTCAGGTCGATCATCATCTCCTCGCGCACTTGACGGCTGGTGACGTCGTCGAACGCGCCGTCGTTGAACACGTTGCAGTTCTGGAAGATCTCGACGAACGACGAGCCCTGGTGGGCGTGGGCCTGGCGGAAGATGTCCATCATGTGCTTGCGGTCGAGATCGTGGGTACGAGCAACGAAGCTGGCCTCGGCGCCCAGCGCGACCGAGAGCGGGTTGAAGGGCGGATCGACGGAACCGAACGGCGTGCTCTTGGTGACCTTGCCGACCTCGGATGTCGGCGAGTACTGGCCTTTCGTCAGCCCGTAGATGCGGTTGTTGAACAGCAGGATCGTCAGGTTGACGTTGCGCCGCAACGCATGGATGAGGTGGTTGCCGCCGATCGACAGACCGTCGCCGTCGCCCGTGATGACCCACACATCGAGGTCGGGCCGAG
Source organism: Ilumatobacteraceae bacterium (assembly GCA_043758005.1). Lineage (GTDB taxonomy): Bacteria > Actinomycetota > Acidimicrobiia > Acidimicrobiales > Ilumatobacteraceae > JAENVT01. The sequence goes on along the minus strand of JAYVOI010000029.1, from coordinate 4,576 downwards.
CGACAGCGAGACCGGTGGCGATGGCCGGGGCACGACCGTGAATGCCATGCATGCCGTAGGTGTTCATGTAGTACGGGAAGCGGCTGCTGCAGCCGATCCCGCTGATGAACACCGTGTTCTCCGGGGTGATGCCGAGGTCGGGCATGAGTTGCTGCACGGCCAACAGGATGCCGTAGTCACCACAACCCGGGCACCAACGCACCTCCTGGTCGCTGGTCCAGTCCTTCTTCGTCGTGACCGGCACGATGGTGTCGCTCATTTCAACGCTCCTTCGATGGCGTCTTCGAGTTCTCGTGACGTGAACGGCAAGCCCTGCACCTTGGAGACCGACTTGGCGTCGATGAGGTAGTCGGCCCGCACGATGCGGCACATCTGGCCGAGGTTGAGCTCGGGCACGAGGACACGCGGATACCGCTTCAGCACCTCGCCCAGGTTCGGTGGCAACGGGTTCACGTGAGTGAGGTGCACCCAGGCGACCTTCAGTCCCCGGCGCCGCGTGCGCTGCACCGCAGCGTCGATCGCGGCCCATGTGGAACCCCAACCGAGCACGCAGATGTCGGCGTCATCCACATCACCGACGGCGACCGCCGGCGGAATGTCGTTGGCGATGCCGGCGATCTTGGCGGCGCGCAGGTAGACCATCCGCTGATGGTTCTCCGGCGTGTAGTTGATGTCTCCGCGGCCGTCTTCCTTCTCCAGTCCACCGACGCGGTGCATGAGCTTCGGGGTACCGGGAATGGCCCACGGCCTGGCGAGCGTCTCCGGGTCGCGCAGGTACGGCCAGAACTCGGTCGTGCCATCGTCGTTGGTGTGGTTCATCTCGGTGGCGAAGGGCACGGAGATGTCGGGCAACGAGGCCACGTCGGGCAGCATCCACGGCTCGCTGCCGTTGGCGATGTACCCGTCGCTGAGCACGATGACCGGGGTGCGGTACTTCAACGCGATCCGCGCCGCCTCGATCGCCACCTCGAAGCAGTGTGCCGGGCTGTAGGCCGCGATCACCGGAAGCGGGGCCTCGCCGTGGCGTCCATAGATCGCGATGTTGAGGTCGGCAGCCTCGGTCTTGGTCGGCAAACCTGTCGAGGGTCCACCGCGCTGCACGTCGATGATCAGCAGCGGCAGTTCCAAGGAAACGGCCAGGCTGGTGGTCTCGCTCTTCAGCGCCACCCCTGGTCCGCTGGTCGTGGTGACACCGAGGTGACCGGCGAAGGCTGCCCCCAATGCCATGCCGACCGCGGCGATCTCGTCTTCTGCCTGCACGGTGCGCACACCGAAGTGCTTGTGCTTGGCGAGCTCGTGGAGGATGTCGCTGGCCGGCGTGATGGGATAGCTACCGAGGAAGACAGGCAGCTTGGCCAACTGCCCGGCGGCAACCAAGCCCCAAGCGAGCGCGACATTGCCGCTGATGTTGGTGTACTCACCCGGGGGCATGTGCGCCGGATTGACCACGAAGCGATGTTCGAACTGCTCGGTGGTCTCGCCAAAGTTGAATCCAGCGGTGAACGCTGTGGCGTTGCTGAGCCGGACGAGATCGTCCTTGAACCGCTCGGCGATCCAGTCGATCGTCGGCTGCGTGGGCCGCGAATACAGCCACGACACCAGGCCCAGGGCGAAGAAGTTCTTGGAACGCTCGGCGTCGCGGGGCTTCACGCCGAGCGGCTCGGTGGCCTTCTGCGTCAGCGAGGTCATCGGCACCTCGACCACGCGATAGCCGACCAGAGAATCGTCGGTGAGCGGGTTGGCGGTGTAACCGGCCTTCGCCAGGTCGCGCTCGCCGAAGGCATCGCTGTTGACGATCAGCAGGCCGTGTGGTTCGAGCCGGCCGAGATCGGCCTTCAGTGCCGCCGGGTTCATGGCGATCAACACGCTGGGCTCGTCGCCCGGTGTGGTGATGTCGTGATCGCTGATCTGCACCTGGAAGCTCGATACGCCGTTGACCGTGCCTGCTGGGGCGCGGATCTCTGCCGGGTACTCGGGCAACGTCGACAGGTCGTTTCCGAACGTCGCACTGACCGATGTGAACCGATCTCCGGTCAACTGCATGCCATCGCCTGAGTCGCCGGCGAACCTCACGACGACGCGCGTGATGGTTTCGGCTTCACGCCCTGCAGGGCGTTCTGCGGTGTCCGTCATGGCCACCTCCTCCCGCATGCGGATTGCCTCGTTGCCAGTCCGCGCTGTAGAGACGTTATATCGCCTTGCGCGTGACAAAGGCGACACCGAGCAATGAAATCAGCAGCCCGACCAGCGCCAGGGCACCCAGTCGCTCGCCGAACAACACTGCACCCTCGACAGCGCTCAGCGCCGGGGTCAGGAAAAACAGGCTGGTGACCTGCGATGCCGCCCTGCGCTGCAAGAGCCACAGCATCAGCAGCACCGCGGCAATCGACAAGACCACGACTGCCCAGAGCAGGGCGAACAGCGACCGTCCGGTGACACGGAAGTCGACGCGCTCCCACACCACGGCCAGCACGGACAGCACGACGGCGGCGCTGGTGTACTGCACCACGGTGCCCCACAGCAAGGGCATCGTGGAGCACTTCTTGCGCTGCACCAACGTGCCTCCTGCCATGCCCAGCACACTCACCGCTGATGCACCCATCGTCATCACCGTGACACCAGTCGAGTGCGTCAGCAAGCGATCGAGGACCACGGCGATCACCCCGGCGAAGCCGAGCCCGACGCCGATCCACTGCAACCGCACCAGCCGTTCGCCGAGCACGCGGCGCGAGGCCAACGCGGTCAGCACCGGGTGGAGCCCGGCGATCAGCGCGCTGACGCCCGATGGCAGGCCGCGATCGATCGCCACGAAGACCCCTCCGAGGTACAGGACGTGCATGCCGAGCCCGGCCAGCACGACCCACGGGATCAGGCGACGATCGACGCGCTGTGCTGCCCGAAACGTCGCGAACACGGCCAACACCGCAGCAGCCAGCACCATACGCACCGCAAGAAACGTGAGCGGACCGGTATCGCTCGTCGCATAGCGCGCGGCAACGAAGCCGGTGCTCCAGAGACCGACGAAGATCCACGGCGTCCACGGCACCACGCGAGAAGGGCGGGCCGCCGAGGCGACCCGCCCTTCAACGCTCGAGCCCGACACGCGGGTCAGGCGCCACCCTCAGTCAGGGTGACTGTCGCCGGGGTGAATCCCGCACCGTTGATATCGACACCCAACGTGCCGAGCAAGGTGTGGGCGTTCTTGACGATGTCGTTGGTAAAGGCACCCGCATCCGGAGCCTTCGTCAAGACGGTGCCGCCTTCGAGGTTCTTGGTCTCCTGCGACAGCTTCGCAGTGCGACCCCACGCAGCGGTATCGATCGTGCCGACGCCACCCGTTGCCGGCCAGATGAGCTTGTTGATCTCGTTCATCTGCCACTTCTGATGGGTCAGCCCGAGGATCGAGTTCTTGCTCGTGACCAACTGGGCACACGCATCGCCGTTGTCGCGGCAGTACGCCCAACCTTGCAGCGACGCGGCGACGAACTTCACCGCGGTGTCGTTGTACGCAGGATCGGACAGGCGGGTGCCGTCGGCCCAGATCGCATCCTGCAACATCCCGACGCCTTCGCTCTCGTACGAGATCACGTTGAAGTCGTCTGGCGTGTAGAGCTTGCTGGTTGCCGGGTTGATCGCCTCGAGCACTTGGGCGTACTCGTTGTAGGTCATCGCCTCGGCCGCGTCGATGTCACCTTCGAGCAGACCGACCATGTCGAACTGCTGGGCGACGTTGTCGACCGAGGCCGGATCGATGCCGTTCTTCGTCATCGCCGCGAACACTTCGAACTCGTTCCCGAAGCCCCAGTTGCCGATCTTCTTGCCGGCAAAGTTGGCGGACGACGTGATGCCCTTGTCCTTGAAGCTCACCTGCAACGTGCCCGAGCGTTGGAAGACCTGGGCGATGTCGACGATGTTCGCTCCAGCCTCGCGGCTAGCGAGCGCCTTGGGCACCCAGGCAATCGCGAAGTCTGCGTCGCCGTTGGCCAGGACGGTCTGCGGGACGATGTCGACGGCGCCTTCGAGGATCGTGACGTCGAGGCACTGGTCCTTGTAGAAGCCCTGATCGACCGCCGCAAAGTAACCGGCGAACTGAGCCTGCGTGACCCATTGCAATTGCAACTTCACCGGCGTTGGGGTGGCGCACTCGGTACCGGCCCCTGCGGCCTCGGTCGCAGTCGGCGCGGCGGTTGCTGCGGGTGCCTCGGTTGCAGCGGGTGCGGCTGTCGCCGCCGGTGCGGCTGTGCCCGCCGCTGCCGTCGTCGCCGATGAACTGGTGCTGTCACTGCCGCAGGCGACAGCGACGAACGACAGCGCGATGGCGGTGGCAAAAGCACCCTGGATTCGTTGTTTCCTCATTGCTGTTTCTCCTCCCCCTGCGGATCTGTGTCCGACAGGTCTCTCGCGGCACGTGAGGTCACGTGCCGTCTCGATTTCTCTGGGCCGCGCCGCCCGGCGTGACCACGGTCTCCAACGTGATGGAGATCAGGTAGAACGCCAAACCCAGCAGACAGGCACCGAGGACGTACGCCCAACCGACGGCATTCTTCGAGTTGGCGATGTTGCTGGCGATGCGGCT
>JAYVOI010000028.1:0-6248 GCA_043758005.1 Ilumatobacteraceae bacterium | reverse complement strand
ACCAGCTCGCGAAGCAACTCGGCGTGCGTATGTCGGTCGGTGGAGAACGTTTCCTCGTGCCCGATCGACTTCATCTCACGATCGACCTCGACAGGTCGGTCGTCCACGCCCCACGCCAGGCGATAGAGATGCTGACCGTGAGCAGCGCCGACGCACGCCACGAGGCTCGCCTCGTCGAGCTCGGCGAGATCGGCGACGGTGTGCACGCCCATCCGCTGCAGGCGCTGCAACGTCGCCGGGCCGACGCCCCACAGGGCCTCGACCGGCAAGGGGTGCAGGAACGCCAACTCGCTTCCGGGCACGACCTCCACCACGCCAGCACCATCGCGTACGCCGTCCGCGGCGGCGATCGGCTTGGCAGCGACGGAGGCGAGCTTGGCGAGGAACTTGTTGGGCGCCACGCCGACCGAGCAGCGCAGCTGCAACTCGCTCCACACCCGATCGCGGATCATCTGGGCGATGGCGGCGCCCGGGCCGTGCAGCCGGAGGCCTCCGGAAACGTCGAGGAACGCCTCGTCGAGCGCCAGCGGTTCGACCAGCGGCGTGAACTCGGCGAAGATCCGATGCACGTCGGCGCTGACCGAGGCGTAGAGAGCGTGGTCGCCGGGCAGGAACACAGCCTGTGGGCAGAGTCGTTTGGCGGTCACGCTCGGCAATGCCGATCGCACCCCGTACCGACGGGCTTCGTACGATGCCGCGGCGATCACACCCCTCGGGCCGGTACCGCCGACGACAACCGGCTGGCCGACCAGGTCGGGCCGCCGACGCAACTCGACGCTGACATAGAAGGCGTCCATGTCGACGTGCAAGATCACCCGCTGGTCGATCACGCGATCCGCTCCACGCTGGAGTTGGATCGATCGGTGCCCGCCACGCGGAAGTGGAACGAGCCGGTCGGATGCCGCACGCCGTTCAACCAGTCACCGACGGGTACGTGTACCCATTGCGGGCTCGTGGCGAGCAAGACCAGGGCCTCGATGTTGGTGACTTGGCGCACCTCTTCGACGATGCCGTCGGGGTCCGCCACCACCACATCGCCGATTACGTCCGCTGTCTCCCAGGCCTCGACGCGCAGGCGCCAACCCATCTGCGGAGCCTCGACCACGACCGAGTAGCTGAGACCGGCCCAACCGGCGACGGTGAGGCCGGTCTCTTCGAAGACTTCGCGTGCCAGACCTTCACGAATCGACTCACCGCGGTCGATGACGCCGCCCGGTGGCGTCCATTCGACAGAACGATCGCGCCGCCGGTTGCCCACCAGCACCAGCCCGCTGAGCTCGACGCCGCCGACCCGAGGGATCAACGCACCTCCGACGACCCAGTTCCTCATGTCGCTCAGCCGCCCTGTGCCCGCCGCATTCGCCGGCCGTTGAAGTCTGCGACCCACAGCTTGATCACGATCACCAGCGCTTCGCGCACGATGCCTCCCGACATCTTCGACACGCCCGCAGTCCGGTCCCGGAAGGTGATGGGGAACTCGACGACCTTGCCCCCGATTCGCACCAGGCGGTAGGTCATCTCGACCTGGAAGCCGTATCCCTCGGCTGCGACCGTGTCGAACTCCATCCGCTCCAGGGCATCAGTTCGGTACGCGCGGTACCCCGCGGTGGCGTCGTTGATGGCCAGCCCGAGCACGCCTGCGGCGTAACGGTTCCCCCACCGGGACAGCATGCGGCGACGCCGCGGCCAGTTCTCGGTGAGGCCGCCTGGCACGTAGCGGCTGCCGATCGCCAGGTCGGCGCCGAGCTCGGCGTTGGCGATCAGTGCCGGGAGCACGGCCGGGTCGTGCGACAGGTCGGCGTCCATCTGCACGCAGATCTCCGCACCGCGGTCGATGGCGGTGCGCAGCCCGGCGCGATACGCGGCACCCAGCCCCGCCTTGCCCGACCGGCGGAGCACCTCGATGCGGCCGAGGGTGCGGCCCAGCGACTCGGCGATGTCGGCGGTGCCGTCCGGGCTGGCGTCGTCGACGATCAACAGGTCGGCGTCCGGCGCGGCCGACCGAACCTCGTTGCACAGCCGTTCGATGTTTCCGGCTTCGTTGTAGGTCGGGACGACCACGGTGACACGCACGACCGCTGAGCCTACGAGGTCGGCACCATGACGGGTCGGCCGTGGCTCGACGATGACCCGGCGGCACCTGGCCGGACCGTACGATGGGCCCGTGGCAGACCCCGACGTTCCACTCTCCGCGCTCCCGCCCCCGAAGGCCCGGGCTGCCGCGTTCCTGGCCATCCTGCTGGGCGGGCTGGCAGGCGGACTGATCGGGTACACCCTGGTCAAACTGCAGTGCCACGGAACCTGCGCAACGCAACGCGGGCTCGGCGCCCTGTTCGGCGCCATCGTCGCTGCGCTCGGCATGAGCGTGGTTGCCGTGCTGGTCCTGCGTGCACTCGGCGAGTGGAAGGAGATCGAGCGTCGCAACAACGGTGGCGCCCTCCAGTGACCGACCTCTCCCCCGAGCTGTGTGATCTGGCGGCACGCCTCGCCATCGCGGCCGGCGAGCTGGTCTTCGAGGGGCGCAAGCAGGGGCTCACGTCGATCTCGACGAAGTCATCCGATACCGACGTCGTGACCGAGTTCGATCGCGCCTCGGAGCAGTTGATCGTCGACGGCCTGCGCGCCGAACGGCCCGACGATGCCGTGGTCGGCGAGGAAGGCACCGACGACGCCGGCGCATCCGGCATCCGCTGGCTGATCGACCCGATCGACGGCACCACCAACTTCCAGTACGACTTGCCCGGCTATGCGGTCTCGATCGCCGCGCTCGCCGACGACCGGCCTCTGGCGGGCGCCGTGTACATCCCCGCCAGTCGAGAGCTGTTCACGGCCGTCGCCGACGGGGGCGCGCTGCTCAACGGCTCCCCCATCCGCTGCAGCACCACCGCATCTCTGCAGCACGCGCTGGTCGCCACCGGGTTCTCGTACCAGGTCGAGCGACGCCGCGACCAGGCCCGGCGAATCGCCGAGGTCATCCCGCGCATTCGCGACATCCGTCGCTTCGGGGCCGCCGCACCCGACCTGTGCTACCTCGCCGCCGGCCGGCTCGACGCCTACTTCGAGCAGTGGCTCGGGCCGTGGGATTGGGCTGCCGGTGAGTTGATCGCCCGCGAGGCCGGCTGCCGAACCGGGCGGTTCGACGGCGGCCCGATCGACCACAGCGGGCTGCTGGCTGCCAATCCGGCGCTGTTCGACGACATGGTGGAGTTGTTGGCGGTCACCGAACCGGGCCAGAACCCTGGCATCATGTGACCCGTGGGTACTCGCATCCTTTCCGTCGAAGACGACGAGCGCATCCGAACGGCGGTCAAACTGGCTCTCGAGGACGAAGGCTGGACGGTCGACGAAGCCGGGAGCGGTGAAGAGGCGATCGACCTGTTCCATCGGGCGTTGCCCGATGTCGTGCTGATCGACATCATGCTGCCCGGCATGGACGGCTTCGAGCTGTGCCGCACGTTGCGCCGGCACAGTGACGTGCCGATCGTGATGGTCACCGCCCGCAACGACACCCATGACGTGGTCGCCGGCCTCGAGGCGGGCGCCGATGACTACCTCACGAAGCCGTTCGCACCGAAAGAGCTCTCGGCACGCATCCGGGCGTTGCTTCGTCGCATCCGCCCGATCAGCCCCTTGCACGCCCGCCTCGTGTTCGGGGACCTCGAGATCATCCCCGATGAGGGCAAGGTGCTGCGCAGTGGAACCGAGTTGCACCTCACCAAGACCGAGTTCCGGTTGTTGTGCGAGCTGGCCCAGAACCCCGGCCGGGTGTTCAGCAGGGAGAGCCTGCTCGACAAGGTCTGGGGCTACGACTACTTCGGCGACGGCCGGCTCGTCGACGTGCATGTGCGTCGCCTGCGCACCAAGGTCGAGACCGACGCCGCCAATCCTCGCCACGTCGTCACCGTGCGCGGCCTCGGGTATCGCCTTCAGTCGTGACGATCGCGCACGACAGCGTCGTCTCCGAACCGCGTCGGGGATTCGTCAGAGCAGCGTTCGGACTGTTCGCCAAGTGGCGCCCGGCGCGCTTCGGGTTGCGCACTCGCATCATGTCGATGTTCGTCATCGGCGCGCTGCTGCTGTCGACGTTCCTCGCGGCCGTGGCGTATTCGTTCACGCGAAGCAGCTTGATCAACCAGCGTGAACGCACGAGCACCGACCAGGCGTATCGCAACGCCCGCGTCGCTCAACGCGAGATCAGTGCCGGCAACACCACCGCCACCACGATCATCGACCGGCTGCAGCAGGTCGGCGTGTCGCAGGCAGCGATCAACATCGATGGCGCATGGGCGTCGCCATCCGCGAAGTTCAATTCGGAGGTGATCCCCCAGTCGATGCAGGCGAGGGTGATCATCGACCGCATTCCGGCCCAGATGATCGTCTCGGTCGACCGGGTTCCGACCCTGGTGATCGGCATTCCGCTCGAGTCCTCGACCGCCGCGTACTTCGAGTTCGCCGACCTGTCGGACGCAAATGCGACACTGCGCAACGTCGGGCTCAGTCTCTTGTTCGGCGGGTTGATCACGACACTCGCCGGAGCGCTGACCGGGATGATCGCCGCCAAACGGGTGATCCGCCCGCTCGGCGACGCAGCACAAGCTGCCAAGGCGATCGCCGGAGGCCGCCTCGACACCCGGCTGGAGAGCACCGACGATCACGATCTCCAGTTGCTCTCGACAGCGTTCAACGACATGGCCGAAGCCCTGCAGAACCGTGTCGAGCGCGATGCCCGGTTCGCCAGCGACGTCAGCCACGAGTTGCGATCGCCGCTGATGACACTGGCCGCCAGTGTCGAGGTGATGCAGGCCCGCCGTGACGAGATGCCCGACCGGGCCCAGGCCGCGCTCGACCTGCTGGTCGGCGATGTCTCCCGGTTCCAAGGACTGGTCGAGGACCTGCTGGAGATCTCACGGTTCGATGCCGGCGCGATCCGCCTGCATCTCGAGGACCTCCTGGTCGCCGAGTTCGTCCGCCAGGCCGTCGCCGTCAGCAGCCTCCCCCAGACGAAGTTGACCGTCAGCGATCGTGCCGAAGGTCTGATCCTGCGCGGTGACCGCCGCCGGCTGGCACGCGTCGTGGCGAACCTGATCGACAACGCCCGCGTGCATGGCGGCGGAGCTCCGGAGATCATGGTGACCGAAGCCGAAGGCGAGGGCGAGCCGCTGGGCCATGTGTGGATCGCCGTGGAAGATCATGGCCCCGGGGTCCCGATCGAGGAGCGGGCGCTGGTCTTCGAGCGGTTCGCCCGCGGCGCAGTCGCCGGTCGTCGGTCGAGCAGCGACGGTGCCGGGTTGGGCCTGGCCCTGGTCGACGAGCACGTGCGCATGCATGGTGGCCGCGTGTGGGTGGACGACCGCCTCGACGGAGAGCCAGGAGCACGCTTCGTGCTGGAGTTGCCGGCGGAGGAGGTCGGCATCGGATGACGCTGTTGCGCGTGATGCGTTGTGCCGCCGTCATCGGCGCGGGGGTGATCGGGCTGTCGTCGTGCTCGATCGATCCCGAGGGCACGCCACGTGACATCGCAGTACGCGACCGCCAGGATCTCCGTGTCAACTTCGACCAGCCTGCGGGTGCGGCGACCGGCTCGGGCAGGATCTTCCTGCTGTCTCCAGAGGTCATCGGCCAACCGCGCACCTTGCAATCGGTTGCCCGCGACGTCGGCGACACTCCCGCCGAGGCCATGCGGGCCTTGTTCGAAGGACCCAACTCCGAGGAGTTGCAGCGACGCCTCCGCACGGCGATCCCTCCCGGCACCCGCCTGCTCGATGTCGCCCAGGACGGCGACGAGTTGATCGTCAGCGTGTCGAGCGAGTTGCAGCAGTTGACCGGCGAGGCGCTGATCGACGGTGTCGCCCAGATCGTGTTGACCGCGTCGGAGATCAGTGGCGTCTCGACGGTCACAATCGCCATCGACGGCGTGCCCCAGCAGTGGCCGACAGCCAGCGGTGAGCTCCAGAGCCAGCCACTGACCCGCTACGACTTTCCCGGTCTGATGCAGACCTCGCAACCTTCGTTCCCGTCCGTGCCATCGCCCGGGCCTGCGCCCGCCTGACATCGTCGCGCTGTCTACGACAGCAGGAGCGTGCTGAGACGCCGTGCGGCGATGCTCACTGCGACTGCCGCGATCGCGATGAGCACGACGACATGGCCGATGCTGGACACCGTCAACACGCCTGCGTTGGCCGCCCTGACCAGGGCAACCCCGTGGTACAACGGTGACAGCTGCGCCAACCACGACCATCGCCCGTAGC
>JAYVOI010000027.1:0-6260 GCA_043758005.1 Ilumatobacteraceae bacterium | reverse complement strand
CGTCTGGTCGGGATCACTGACGACGAACTCGCCGCGCTGTTGACCATCACGGATGACGTTGCGCAACATCGCCCGCCACCGGCGATCCATGCGATCGCGCTCCGCTGCGGCCGACGAGTCTCGCAGCGCCAGCACGCACAACTCCATCCACAGACCCCAGTCGTAGTGGCGGAGCATCGCCTCGATCAAGATCCGGAGCTGCTGTGACGCGGTGGCGGCACGCTCGATGCGAACGGTGTATCGATCGTGGAACTCGGCTTCGCGAAGCGCGAGCGCCTCCGCCAACAAGCCCTGCTTGCCGGCGAACCAATACAGGATCGCCGCCGGGCTGGTGCCCGCCGCCTTGGCGATGTCGACGACGCGTGCGTTGGCGTAGCCGCGCTCTGACAGCACCGACGCCGCAGCACTGAGGATCTGCGCCTTGCGCACATGGTCGAGTCGAGGTCTGGGCATGCGAATCCTGAGTGTATATTCAGCTTATGGCTTGGGAGAGCGCCGAAGTGGACGACGAGGGTCGCCTGTTGCGCGCACCGTCGCGCTGGCAACCCGGCGATGTCGTGCCCGCGCCCCTGGATTTCTACCGCGCCCACGTGCTGCCGGGGTGGGTCGACTACAACCATCACATGACCGAGGCCGCCTACCTCACGGCGGTCGGATGGGCCAGTGACGCGATGTTCTCCTACATCGGAGACGACGACGAGTACCGCGCCGCAGGGCACAGCTTCTACACGACCGAAACGCATATCGCATACCTGCGGGAAGCCGCCGAAGGTGCAGCGCTGCGCATCACCACACGCGTGCTCGGGGTCGACCGCAAGCGCCTCCACATCTATCACGAGATGTTCCGCGGCGAGGACCAGAGCCTGTTGGCCACTACCGAGCAGATGCTCGTTCACGTCGACATGAATGCGGCACGCGGCGTCGCCATCCTTCCAGACGTGCACGCCGCGCTCGACGCGATCGCCGACGCCCACCGCACCCTTCCTCCGGCAGCGCGCGCCGGTCACTTCTCACTGCCATCGCCGTCGCCGGATGGCCGATCGAACCCGGAGTAGCACCTTGGATTTCGCACTTTCTGACGAGCATCAGATGATCGTCGACACGGTTCGCAGCTTCACCGAACGCGAACTGTTCCCGCACGAAGAGCAGGTCGAGAAGCTGGGCGAGGTGCCGCCCGACCTGGTGCGCCAGATCAAGCAACGCTCGATCGACGCCGGGTTGTATGCCGCCAACATGCCGGCGGAGCTCGGCGGCGGCGGTCTCGACAGCTTCGCCGTCACGCTGGTGGACCGCGAGTTCGGCGCAGCCTCGTATGCGCTGCACTACATCGTCGCTCGCCCCAGCAACATCCTGCGAGCGTGTACCGGCGACCAGATCGACGAATACCTCATCCCCACCATCACCGGCGAGCGCGTCGACTGCATGGCGATGAGCGAGCCGGATGCCGGCAGTGATGTGCGCGGCATGAAGTGCAGTGCGGTGCGCGATGGCGACGACTACGTGATCAACGGCACCAAGCACTTCATCAGCCACGCCGACTTGGCCGACTACGTGATCCTGTTCGCGGCCAGTGGCGAAGAGCAGACCAGTCGCGGCCCGAAGAAGTTGATCACCGGGTTCTTGGTCGACTTCGAGTCACCCGGGTGCGACGTGGTCGACGGCTACCGCTGCGTGTCGAACCGCGGGTACCACAATCTGATCATCAACTTCGACGACTGTCGCGTGCCCGTGTCGAAGATCCTCGGCGAGGAGCATCGGGGCTTCGACGCCGCCAATGAGTGGCTCGGCTCGACCCGCTTGCAGGTCGCCGCGGTGTGCGTCGGGCGCGCCCGGCGCGCCCTCCGGATCGCCACCGAGTGGGCCGCCACGCGCGTGCAGTTCGGCCAGCAGATCGGCAAGTTCCAGGGGGTGTCGTTCAAGCTGGCCGACATGCAGACGCGACTCGACGCAGCCGAACTGCTGACGTTGCGCGCCGCATGGAAGGACGCCCAGGGCACCGCGACGGATTCCGACATGGCCATCGCCAAGGTGTTCTCCAGCGAGATGTGCCAGTTCGTGACCGACGAAGCCATCCAGATCCTCGGCGGGATGGGTCTGATGGATGAGCTTCCCCTGGAGCGGATGTGGCGTGACACGCGAGTCGACCGCATCTGGGACGGCACCTCGGAGATCCAACGGCACATCATCTCCCGCGCCATGCTGCGCCCGTTCGGGGCCTGAGCGTGACGGATCTGCGCCGTTTGCTGGCGCCACGGTCGATCGCGCTCGTCGGTGGCGCGCCTGCCGAACGGGTGGTTCGTCAGTGCCTGAAGCTCGGGTTCGACGGCCCGATCTGGCCGGTGCACCCCACGCGCAGCGACCTGGCCGGGGTGCCGTGCGTGCCGAGCCTCGACGCGCTCCCGGAGGTTCCCGACGCCGTCTTCCTCGGCGTCAACCGGCACGCGACCGTCGAAGCGATGGCGATGCTGCGATCGATCGGTGCCGGAGGCGCGGTGTGCTACGGATCTGGGTTCGCCGAGAGCGGCGAAGCCGACCTGCAACGCGATCTGCTCGATGCCGCCGGCGACATGGCCTTCTTCGGGCCGAACTGCTACGGCTACGTCAACACGTTCGACCGCGTTGCCCTGTGGCCCGACGAGCACGGGATGCAGCGATGGGAACAAGGCGTCGCCATCGTGTCGCAGAGCGGCAACGTCGCGGTCAACCTCACGTTCCAGCAACGCGGGCTGCGACTCGGCACGATCATCTCGGTGGGCAACCAGGCCAGCGTCGGCATGGAGGACTGCGTCGAGGCCTTCCTCGACGACCCGCGGATCACGGCGATCGGGCTGTTCCTCGAAGCCGTGCGCGACCCGCAGCACTTTGCGACCGTCGCCATCAGAGCCCACGCGCAAGGGGTCCCCATCGTGGCGCTGCAGACCGGGCGTTCGGCAGCCGGCGCAGCAATCGCTACGTCGCACACCGGATCGATGTCGGGCAGGGCTGCGGCCTACGACGCACTGTTCGCCCGCTACGGCGTGGCCACCGTGACGACCCCCGCCGAGATGCTCGAGACGCTGAAGCTGCTCGACAACGGTGGGCGCCTCCGAGGCACCAGCGTCGTGTCGATGAGTTGCTCGGGCGGCGAGGCCTCGCTGATCGCCGATCGCACCGAGCACGGCCCGCTGCGATTCGAGCCGTTCACCGACGAGCACCAACGTCGCATCGAGTCGACGCTGACCGAACTGGTCACTGTCAGCAATCCGTTCGACTACCACACATTCATGTGGGGCGACCGCCAGGCGATTGCCCAGTGTTTCACTGCGGTCATGGACGGGCCGCAGGACGCGACCATGTTGGTGCTCGACGCGCCACCCAGCCCCGACAACGACCCGTCGTCGTGGATCGTCGCAGCCGACGCACTGGCCGACGCTGCCGACGCGACCGGCAACCGTGCCGTGATCGTGGCGACGATGGCCGAATGCCTCAACGAACCGGTGCGGGCGCACATCGTGCAGCGCGGGATCACGCCGCTGCTCGGGCTCACCGAGGGCCTGGCCGCGGTCCGCGCCGCAGCGACCGGCGGCACCCGGTGCGATGCACCGCACGCGCCAGTTGCCGCAGCGAGTAGCACTCGGCTGCTCGACGAAGCTGAAGCGAAGGGTCGCCTGGCCACATACGGCATCGAGGTTCCCACGGGCATGGTGGTGCCGGCCACCGATGTCGTCACCGCTGCCGTCGAGATCGGCTACCCGGTCACGCTGAAGGGCCTCGGCGCGGCTCACAAGAGCGAGAGCGGTGCGGTCAGGGTGGGTCTGCGCAGCGACGAGGCGATGGTCGAAGCATTGGCATCGATGCCGGTCTCGGACCACTACCTCGTGGAAGCCACCGTGACCGACGTGGTTGCGGAGGTGCTCGTCGCCGTGCGCCGTGATCCACCGATCGGCTGGCTGGTCACGCTCGGTTTCGGCGGCGTGACGACCGAGCTGTGGGGTGACGTGACACACCTGCTGGCTCCGGTGACCACCGACGACGTGCGCACGGCACTCACCACCTTGCGCAGCCACCCGCTGCTGTGCGGCTTCCGCGGCAGGCCGGCGGCCGACATCGACGCGCTGGTCACTCTCATCGTGACCCTGACCGAAGCGGTGGTCGGCACCAGCGCGGTCGAGGTCGAGCTCAACCCAGTGCTGGTCGGCGGGAGCGGAGCCGTCGCCGTGGATGCACTTTGGATCGAGGAGATCACATGACCGGTTTCCATGTCGAACTGAATGGCGCCACCGCCATCGTCACCATCGATCGACCGAAGGCCAACGCGATCGACGCGGCCGCCAGCAAGGCCATGGGCGAGGTGTTCGCGACACTCGACGGTGATCGCGGCGTGCGGGCGATCATCGTCACCGGTGCCGGGCCGAAGTTCTTCTCCGCCGGGTGGGACCTCTCCGCCGACGAAGAGTTCGACAGTGACTACGGAGTCGGCGGGTTCGGTGGGTTCCCGGAGCTCCCCGATCGATCGACGCCCGTGATCGCCGCCGTCAACGGGATGGCGGTCGGTGGCGGCTTCGAGATCGCAATGGCCGCCGACCTGATCGTCGCCGCCGACCACGCCCAGTTCTGGCTCCCCGAGCCTGCTCTCGGCATCCTGCCCGATGCTGGTGCGGTCAAGCTGCCGCGGCTGCTCCCCCCGCACGTGGCCCGCGAGTTGTTGCTGACCGGCCGCCGGATGAACGCCGCAGAAGGTCAGCGCTGGGGTCTGATCTCGCGCGTCGTGCCGGCCGACGACCTGCTCGTTGCCGCCTGCGAACTGGCCGACGCCATCGCCGCGTCGGCGCCCCTCAGCATCGCCGCGTTGCTCGACATCGAACGCCGCACGATCAATCTGTCGGTCGACGAGGCGATGGCCGCGCTGAAGTCGCTCGACAGCTACCGCCGGGCCATCGACTCCGACGACGCGATCGAGGGCCAAGCCGCGTTCACCGAACGCCGCCCCCCAACCTGGACCGGCTGCTGACCCGCCGAAAATCCCGGCTGGTCACACGGTGACCGTCTCCACGACGGTCATGGGACGGCCAGCGCCGAGTTGTGTTTGTGCCACGGGTCGGGCACGATGCGCCGGTGGATCGCCAGGTGTTCGATGCTCGTCGCGGGATCTTGGCCCTCGGCGGATTCCTGTTCGGTGTCTTCCTCACCAAGTGGTTCGGTGTGATCGGATTCATTGCGCTGGCGGTGCTCCTGGTCGTCGGCATTCCGCTCATCGCCATCATCGGAGCGCGGCGCACCGCCGCACGAGCATCGAAGACACCACCCTCCTGATTGCGCGTCAGCCGCGGTCGCGGCCGAAGCCGAACAACTGCTGGCCCACCTTGCGCATCTGGATCTCCTCGGAGCCCTCGGTGATCCGGTAACGCCGGTGGTGCCGGTAGATGTGCTCGAACGGCATGTGCCGCGAGTACCCCACGCCTCCGCAGGTCTGCATCGCCCGGTCCGCGGCATCGCACGCCAGTCTGTTGGCGCGGTAGTTGCACATCGCTACGAGGTGCGTCACCTCCATGTGGTGCTTGTGGTCGAGCATCCACGCGGTGTACCGCACCAGTTGTCGAAGCATCGCCGCCTCGGTGTGCAGTTCGACGAGCGGGAACTGGATCCCCTGGTTGGTCGACAGCTTCTTGCCCCACGTGACCCGATTGTTGGCGTAGGCGACCGCCTCGTCGACGCAGAACTGCGCGGCACCGAGCGACGACGCCGCCTGGCGGATGCGGTTCTCGTGCACGAAGTGCTGCGCGAGCTCCAAGCCGCGGTCCACGGTGCCGAACAGCGCCTCGGGGCCGACGCGGACCTCGGTCAATGACACCTCGGCATGGTCGGTGGGCATGTTGAAGGTCCACCAGAAGAACTCGACCTTGAAGCCGGGCGCGTCCGTTGGCACCAGGAAGGCGCTGATCCCTTTGGGGCTGCCCTGCTCGCCACTCGTGCGGGCGAAGATGATGTCGTGGGTGGCGTGGTGCAGTCCACTGTTCCACCGCTTCATCCCGTTCAGCACCCATTCGTCGCCGTCGCGCACGGCGGTCGTCTCCATGTAGGTCGCGTCACTGCCATGGTTCGGCTCGGTCAGCCCGAACGCCAACCGTCGGGTGCCGTCGAGGAAACCGGGCATCCACCTGGCAATCTGCTCCGGCGTGCCGTAGTCGCGCATCATCAACACGGTCGGGAAGTTGCCGACGATCGACGACTCGTTCTGCAGATCGTTGTGCAACCCGAGGCCCTTGGTGGCGAGGTGTTCA
>JAYVOI010000026.1:0-14146 GCA_043758005.1 Ilumatobacteraceae bacterium | reverse complement strand
GTCGGTGAGTCCTGCCAGGACGTTGAGATCAAATTCGAAGGTTACGGTAGCGCCTCGTCGCCCTGAGCGAGCACCCACCGCAGCTGCGCGTCGGCGCGGTGGAAGATGAGCTGTCGCGACGTTCCCGGCATGCCTGCGGTGTCGAACGTCAACGAACAGTCGGTCGCCGCGACGGCAATTCCCGCGCATGTCGACGACCCGACGGCGACGACTTTTCCCGGGGCGACGAGCGTGAAGCCGTCGAGGCCGTCAGGGTCGTCAACGCCGCCGACGCGCACAACCGTGATCAGGTGGGAGCCACTGGCCGACGACGACACCAACTCCACGGTCGCGTCACCCGCCTTGCCGGGCTCGCCTGCGTCGAGCAGCTTCGCCGTCTGCTCCTGCCCGCCGACCCGAAGGAGCTGGATGCCACCCGCCAGCAAGATGACGAGGCCGCATGCGATGGCAAGCAACAGCAGGGTCCTGGTGCGCATGGACTTGCCAGGCTAAGGCCAGTAGCGTTCGCATCGTGCGTCGATGGTTGCTCTGTGTGGTGGGCGTCGTGCTCTTGGCCGCGTGCGGTGATCCGGCGTCGTCCTCGACGGAGCCGACGACACCGACTTCGGGCGCCGCAGTGGGTGCGCCTGTCTCGACCGCGGCCGCGCCCGATCGCACCGTGGTGCCCGATTCGCTGGCCTTCACGGCACCGCGGGTCGGCGGCGGCACCATCAACATGGCCGACTTCGCCGGCAAGCCGGTGTTGCTGTGGTTCTGGGCGCCCACTTGAACGACGTGCAACCATGAAGCCCCTTCGGTCGAAGCGGCGAGCCAGCGGTGGGCCGGGAAGGTGCAGTTCGTCGGCGTTGCGTGGTACGGCGACGATGCGTCGTTCCAGGGGTTCGTCGACAAGTACAGCTTGACCTTCCCCCAGATCAGCGACAATCCGGGCGACGTGTTCAGCCGGTTCGGTGTGCCCTCTCAGCCAGCCATGGCGATCATCGACACCGCCGGAACGGTGAAGGTCTCCTTGGGTGCGGTCGAGGAGTCAGCACTCGATGCTGCGCTCACGGCAGCCGTCGCCGCCGACTAGAGACAGGTCCGGCGAGATCCGCCTGCGGCGCGTGCGTTCACATCCGGCGTGGGTCCGGAGCACAGATGCGCCTGATGGAGCGCGCGCCACATCCGTCGGAGTTGGTCGGGCGCGATTTCGGTACTCCCGGTACTCACACCTCGCCCAACCAGGCTCAACGGGTTCGATTTCGGTATTGGAAGTACCGAAATCGCGCCCAACCACTCCGCTGGCGACGGTGGGTGGACGGCGCACAGAGAGCCGGCAATCTGAGCGATCGCCGACCCTACGGCTCACGGCTGTCGGGCTGCTGGGCCGGCCAGCCGCCGCGCCCAGCCGAGGGCGTGATCAAGCGAGCCGGTGAACGCGACACCCTGCCAGGCGATGTCGAAGGCCGTGCCGTGGTCGACCGATGTGCGCACGATCGGCAACCCGACCGTCACGTTGACGCCGCTCTCGAAGGCCAACAACTTCATCGGGGTGTGACCCTGATCGTGGTACATGCACACGATTGCGTCGAAGCGCTTGCGATGCACAGCCTGGTGGAACACGGTGTCTGCCGGGTGCGGACCACTGACATCCATACCAGCAACACGCGCCGCCTCGATGGCCGGCACGATCTGCTCGGCGTCTTCCGACCCGAACAACCCGTGCTCGCCGGCGTGCGGGTTCACGCCGCACACTGCGATCCGCGGTTGCTCGAGGAAGCGGTGCAGCGTCTCGTAGGTCAGTTCGATCACTTCCGTGACGCGGGCTGTGGTGACGCGACGGATCGCCTCCTGCAACGACACGTGGGTGCTCACGTGCGTGACCGCGAGATCACCGGCGGTCAGCATCATCGTGAACCGCTGCACGCCACACGCCGCTGCGATCAACTCGGTGTGACCGACGAAGCCCGGGTCGGACAGTTGCGTCGCTTCCTTGTTCATCGGCATCGTCACGATGCCAGCGACCTTCCCCGCGATCGCGTCGTGGGTTGCGGCGAGGACGTACGCGCGCGCCGCCGCACCGGACGCCGAGTCGATCACACCCGGGCGATGGTCGCTGCCGGTCAGCAGCCCCGCATCGACGACCTGCAGTGGGCCGGCGCGCCACTGCCCTGGCTCGCTGATCGCCTCGATCTGTACGTCGAGACCGAGCAACTCTGCACCATGGCGCAAGATGGCGGCATCGCCGTACACGACGATCGTGTCGTCGGCGAACGCCCCCTCCGCAGCGCGACGCAGCACGATCTCGGGCCCGACACCACTGGCGTCGCCCATCGTGATCGCCATCGGTCCGATCGAAGTGGTTGCTGTGGTCATGAGGTCACCAGGTTCACCAGCGTATTGGGTGCGCCGAACCCACCGGGTTTGCATGCCAAGCGCAGGGTCACGCCGTCGATCTCGCCCTCGCCCAGGCTGACGCCGACGTCGATCGAACCGAACACGCGCACCACGCTGTCCCCGATGAATGCCTCGGCCGTGTCGCCGCCCACCAGGATCACGCTCCGCGCCCGCTTCGCCGTCACCAGCCGGCGGCCGCGTTCGGCGACCTCGACGGCGATTGCGACCGACTCGGCCGTGCGGACCTCCGACGACGTGACCACATCGATGCCCGCTTCGGCCAGTTTGGCGATCTGGGCCCGGCTGACCGGGTGCAAGCTGGCGCACACGGCAACGGTCGGCGGGGGGAGCCGCAGCACCGGCAGCGCTGCGGCCGCACCACCCGGCGACCAGATACCCGCCACGGCGGCAACGACCGAGGCCGGGCCGACCAGGACGACGTCGGGAATTCGCAACGCCATGGCGACCAATCGATCGATGTCGGCGAGGGTGGCGGCATCGACGATCGCCACCCCGGTGCTCCTCGTCGCCAGCCACGGTACGAGCGCCTCGGCATCGGCGATCTCGTCGCCTGCCAACGTCTCGCTCGGCCGACTGCTGCGCACCGGGAGGCGCGGATCGTTGCCGATCTCGCTCTCGGAAACCGGCACGCCATTCACGTAGACCACGCCCCCGGCACAGACCCGCCCGACCAGCGGGTGGGACGGGATCATCACAACTCGGCGCCCGGAGTCAACCAGCGCCGACGCCTCCGCTGCCCAGTTGCCACGCAGGGTGGAGTCGATCTTGTGCACCCGGTGAGCATCGGTGGTCGTCGCCGTGATCCGCCGCCGCGCTTCGGCGGCCGTCTCGTGGCGCGAACGCAGGTCGATCACGACACAACTGTCGTGCGGGACCGCGGCCGCCGGGGTTGCACCGATCGGGATCACGTACACGTGCAGACCGACGTCGGCGCACGCTGCGCCCGCCTCGGTCGCACCGGTGCTGTCGTCTGCCGTCACCAGCATCGAGATGCGACGGCCGGTCATTCGCGAGGGCGGGCCAACTCGTCGATCACGGCCGCGCCGTCGAGCATCGCCAGCGTCGAGGGCGGCGTCAGCACCTTGATCGATCGGCTCCCACCGCCGAGGATGATCCGCTGGCGGGCCATGACCGCAGCATCGATCCAGATCGGGAGGCCGTCAGGCAACGCGAAGGCCGTGACCCCACCGATCTCCATCCCGGTCAACTGCATCGTCTCGTCGGCTGACGCGAACGATGCCTTGCGGACCTCGAGGCGCTTGCGGACGACGCCGTTGACGTCGAGCCGCGTCGTCGCCAGCACCACACAGGCCACAGGGCGCGGAGTCTCGCCCTTGCCGACGACGATGATCGTGTTGGCCGAATCGTCGGGCGAGTAGCCGTAGGCCTCGCAGAAGGCGGCAGTGTCAGCGAGCGCCGGGTCGCAGGGAACGATCTCGTGATCGACGCCGAGGCGTTGAAGGTGGGCGACGACGGCTTCCTGCGGGTTCACGACGCATGGCGTACCACGACGAACGACTCGTCCTGAAACCAGAGACCCCCGTGCTTCAACACGACGTCGGCGGTGGCATCGAGGTACTTGCCTTCCATCAGCACCTCCGCCGTCCGCTCGTCCTCGATCTGGGCTACGTAGACCGCCGCGTTCCACGCCGCCATCGTCGTCGACGTGCTGATGCGATTGGAGACCTCGTTCGGCATCGCGTGCAGGTGGTAGCTGAACAGCGACGCCGCGTCGCTGGTGCCCTCGAACCCGAAATCGGGAACGGTGTCGCCGTTCAACTGCGCGTCGAGCTCCTTGATCAGCTTGTGCCGCGGCGTGGCAAATGGGTCCTCGGCAGGCCAGATCTTGCGGATGATCTCCATACCGGGATCGTGGCCCGTCGACTGCACGACCACCAGCCGCCCGGCTGGTGCGAGCGCCTTGGCCAACGGCGCCAGCACGTTCTTGACCTTGGTCTCGGCGGAGGTGCGGCTGCGATACGGCTGCGCGGCCAGCACGAGGTCGTACTCGAATGGTTGTGGGGCGCCGGTCGGTCGCGGGATCAGGTCGTTGAGCGCAAAGGCATGGTCCTCGCGATACAGCACCATCACCGACGGCGTGACGTACACGGGGTTTCCTGTCTTCGGGCTCGAGGCCGTCTGCCACCCCTGCGTCAGGTGGTCGTCGAGCTCGTGGATCTGCTGGAAGAACTCGTGCGCGCTGGCACCCTTCAGTGGCACGTCGATCCAGCGCACCTTGTCGTGGAACTCGGCCGATCTCGGGAACAGGTGCGGCGCCTCGGCATAGAACATGTTGGTCAGAACGACCACGGATTGCGGATGCTCGGCCAGCCGATCGGGCAGCGTCGCCAGCGTCAGGCGGGTGTCTTCCATGCTGACTTCCTTGCCGACCACGAAGAACGGAACGGTCGGCAATCGGCGGTGCAGGTCGCGCAGCACCTGGCTCAGCACCATGCCGTTGCCCGTGCCCGCATCGAACACTCGGAGGGCGGGCGGCCGCGGCACGATGTGACCCAGCTCGCGGCCGATTCGTGCGGCCACCTCGGCCTTCTCACTGGTCGTCATCACGAACAGCAGGTACTTCTCACGGTTGTCGAAGAACCGGAAGGGCTCTGCTTTGGCGCTGCTGACAGATCTGGTCTCCACCGCTTCGATGTCGGTCATCGCAACCCCCGTTCGACTCGCCGAACCGTACCCCCGGATCACCGTGCGGTACATCAGGGTGGTTCGTGCCTGGCGAACGCTCCCGCCTCGGGAGTGTTGCCCGCGATCAAGCCCTTGCGAATCGTCAGTGACGATACGAGCCCGCGAGGCGACGCCGATCTGGGCGCCACACTCAACTGTCTGCCCAGTTCGTGAACGAGCGTGGCGCCCAGATCCAAATGCAGCACAGACGATTGGCGACAGGCTGGAGCGGCGTGAGTCGAGCCTCGCGCCCGGCGCGCGGTCGGACTCACGTCCTGGCGGCACTCGGGCCGGCGTGAGTCGAGTGTCGCGCACGGCGCGCGATCGGACTCACAGGTTCAGCCTTTGCGGGTCAGGTCACCGATGATCTGCTGCGAGGCCAGCTTGCCGGGACCGCCGGAGACACAGCCACCGGGATGGGTGCCCGAGCCGCATTGGTAGTAGCCGTCGATCGGCGTGCGGTACTGGTTCCAGCCGGGTGCCGGGCGGAAGAAGTACATCTGCGGCGCCAGGAACTCGCCGGCGAAGATGTTGCCTTCGCTGAGACCGACAACACGCTCGATGTCGAGCGGGGTGACCACTTCGCGGTGCAGGACGAGATCGCCGAAGCCGGGGAAGAACGACTCGATCGTTGCCTGCACGGTGTCGCCGAAGTTCTGACGCTCGGTGTCCCAATCACTCCCCTTCAACTCGTACGGGGCGTACTGGATGAAACACGACATCACGTGCTTGCCAGGCGGGGCCATGTCGGGATCGACGAACGACTGCAGGCAGGCGTCGATGTACGGCCGCTTGCTGTACCACCCGTACTTGGCGTCGTCGTACGCCCGCTCAAGGTAGTCCATCGACGGCCCGATGTTGGTGAACCCGCGGAACTGATCAGTGCGATCACCGAGCGCCGGATAGCGGGGCGAACCATCGAGGGCGAAGTTGACCTTGGCCGACGTGCCCTGGAACCGGAACCGGCGAATGCTCTCGTTGAGCTCGATCGGCAGATCGGCCGGGTCGACCAGTTGGGTGAACGTGCGCCGCGGGTCGAGTGACGAGACCACGACCTTGGCCTGCAACTCCGTGCCATCGGCAAGGGCGACGCCGGTCGCCCGCCCGTTGCTGGTGATCACGTGGCTGACCGGCGTGTCGACCACGATCTCGGCGCCGAACGCCTGGGCGGCGCGGGCCAACACCTGCGTGAACCCGCCGTTGCCGCCCTTGTGAAAGGCCCATGAGCCGAAGTGTCCGTCGTGTTCGCCGAGGTTGTGGAACAGCAGCACCAACCCGCTGCCCTGCGAGCGCGGCCCGACCTTGCTGCCGATGATGCTCGACGACGACAACCAACCCTTGATGATGTCGCTGTCGAAGTAGTCGTCGAGGAAGTCGGCCGAACTGCCGGTCAACAACCGGATGCAGTTCTGCAACACCCGCGACGGCAGCGACTTCATCCGCCTGGCGAGGTCGGCGAGTTGCAATGCATCGGCCGGATCGTTGCCGAAGAGGTTCGGCGGCGCCGAATCGACCAGCGGCTTCAAGGCCTGGCACACCTGTGCCATGTCGAACTCGTATTGATCCATTGCGTCGGCGTCGTGCTTGGAGTGCCGGGCGATCTCTTTGAGATTGGTGTTGCGATCGGTGCCCATCAGCAGGTAGTCGCCGTTCTCCATCGGCGCGAAAGCGCTCGGCATCTGGATCGGCATGAACCCGTGCTTGGTCAGCTCCAACTCGTGGATGATGTCGGGCCGCAACAGGCTGAGCGCGTAGGAGAACGTGGTGAAGTGGAACCCGGGGATCAGTTCCTCGGTGATGGCTGCACCGCCGACGATGTGGCGCCGCTCGATGATCAACGTCTTCAGGCCCGACTTGGCGAGGTACGCGCCATTGACCAAGCCGTTGTGGCCACCGCCGATCACGATCGCGTCGAATGAGGTCGTGGCAGGCATCAGGCGGTCTTTCTCGGCGGGTTGAACAGCGGCGGCCGGGCGACCACGGCTGCGACGGTGTGGTATCGGTGGTTGATCGTGATCTCCAGGTTGACCCGTGACCCGGTGGCGGCCAGATCAGGGCGGACGCGGGCCATGGCGATGTGACGCTGCAGCATCGGCGAGTACATGAAGCTGGTCGTGTAGCCGACCCGGCTGCCTTCCTCGTCGTACAGCATCATCTCGTAGACGACGGGCGTCTCGTCCTTGGGCGGGATCAGGCCGGCGTCGCCGTAGTGCCGGTCCCATTCGCGCCAATCGACGATCAGGCCGACCATCTTCCAGCGCGACGTCTTGTCGGCGAGCTCGCGCTCGATCGCTGCACGGCCGATGAACCGCCGCGTCGATGTCGCCAGGTCGCGGAACATCCAGGCGAAGCCGAGCTCGGCAGGTGTCGAGCACTCGTGATCGTTGAACGCGAACCGGCTGCTGTGGAAGTCGACGCCGATCAACACCAAGCCGGCTTCGATGCGCGTCATCAGCAGTGCACTCTGACCGACCGGAAGCACGCCTCTTCCGCTGCACGCGTCTTGCAGCGTGTCCCACATCTCGATCGCCCCATCGGCCCCGACCCACAGCTCGTAGCCGAGGTCGCCGGTGTACCCCGTGCGCGACACGTGCACGGGAACGTTGCCGATCTTTGCCGGGCCGTGGTGGAAGAAGCCGAGGCCGGCGATCTCCGGGTCGAGCGACGCCAGGATCTCGCGCGACCGCGGGCCCTGTACCGCCAGCGATGCGTAGTCGGCCGAGACATCGGTGATCTCGACCTGGTCGTAGCCGATCAGGTTGCGGAAGTAGGCCAGGTTCGGTTCGGCCGAGGTGAGGATGAAGTCGTCGGCCGCAAAGCGGATCACCACTCCGTCCTCGACGACGTAGCCACGCTCGTCACACCACAGCGTGTATTGCGCCTGGCCGTCGCGGCAGGCGCCGATGTCGCGGGCCAGCACGCCGCCGAGGAAACGACCGGCGTCGCGACCGGCGATGCGGTACTTGTAGAGCGGCGAGGTGTCGATCAGACCTGCCGCGTTGCGAACCGCGAAGTACTCGAACTTGTCGGACATCTGATACTTCACCGCCGACAGGTAGCCCGACCAATGCGACCACAGTTGGGTCTGGTTCATCGGGGCAAGGCGCTCGTGGAACGGCGTCGTCAGGACCATGGCGAGATCGTAGACATCTATTGGACATCTGCGCAATAAGGGATACCCTGGCGGGGTGACACGCCTGAGCCCGACCGCTCGCCGCGAAGAGATCGTGGCCGCCGCGCTGCGAGTTGCCACGACCAAAGGCCTCGCCAACACCACGGTCCGCGACGTGGCGGCCGAAATGGGCACGTCCAGTGGGTTGATCCATCACTACTTCGCGTCGATGGACGAGGTGCTGGCTGCAGCGTTCGAGGAGGCGGCCGGCACCGACCTGGCAACGACCGAGGCGGCGATGCTGGCATGCACCACCGCCTCGGAGCGTCTGTCGACGTTCTTCGCCTCGTACACCCGAACCGAGGAGTATCGAGCCTTCCAGATGTGGCTCGACGCGTGGGCCGAAGCCAGCCGTCGGCCGGCGCTCGGGGCCACGTCGCGCCGGCTCAACATCGCCTGGCAAGAGCTGGTCGCCGCCACCTTGACCGAGGGCGTGAAGGAAGGCCGGTTCGTCTGCGACGAACCGGCGGCAACGGCGTGGCGGGTGCTCTCGCTGCTCGACGGGCTCAGCCTGCAGGTCGCTGCCCACCCCGGTGTGATCGAGCGCGCCACCGTGCTCGATTGGGCGATGACGGCGCTCGAAGGTGAAGTCGGGCTCCCGATGCGATCACTACCACGGCCGTCGGCCGATGAAGGCCGGGCCGTCGCCAGCTAGCGCACCTGCCAGGTCCACACTCGCAGCATGATGTCGTCGCCGGCCTCGTGGATCATCGATACCGACTCGGTTCGATCGACCAGGTCCCACAGGCCCGAGTCGATCAGACGCCGCTGCTCTGCTCGGTACCCGAGATCATTTATGACGTCGTCGCGGAACGTGATCGACACATGCCCGCCCGGTGACGTCACCCTGGCCAGCTCGGCAAACGCCGAACCATCGACGTGACCGAGCGTGAACACGCCGACCGACACGACCGACCCGAATCGGCTGTCGTCGAAGGGCAGTCGATCGAGCAGCGAGCCCTGATGGAGCTCGCTGTAGACACCGCGCTCGGCACTGCGCTGCAGCATCCCCGGCGACAGGTCGAAGCCGACCACGCGGGTATGACCGAGCACGGCCAGCGACGCCCCGACCAGGCCCGTTCCACAACCGGCGTCCAGTATCTCCGAGCCCGGCTGTGCGAGGTGATGACACCGCTCGGCCGCGGCTTGAGGCGCGGTCCACCCGAGGTCGTCGAGGTCGTTGTCGTAATCCGCTGCCCACACGTCGTAGCGCTCGCGCAACTGCTCTTCGCCACGCGAGGCGTAGATCCACTGCAGACGGCTGTCGCGCTCAGTACTCATAGAAGCCGCGGCCGGCTTTGCGGCCCAGCAATCCGGCTTCGACCATTCGCAGCAACAGCGATGGCGGCGTGTACAGCTGCTCCTTGAACTCGCTGTACAACGATTCGGCGACCGCCTGCACGGTGTCGAGCCCGATCAAGTCGGCGAGGCGGAGCGGCCCCATCGGGTGCGCGCACCCCTTGACCATGCCCGTGTCGATGTCGTCGGCCGTGGCGAACCCGGATTCGAGCATCCTCACGGCGGCCAGGATGTACGGGATCAGCAGTGCGTTGACGATGAATCCGGCGCGGTCGCGTGACCGGATGACCGTCTTGCCCAACGTGTCGCCGGCGAACTGCTCGATGTCGGTCGCGGTCTCCGGAGACGTCAGCAGCGATGTGACCAGCTCGACCAACGGAAGCACCGGGACCGGGTTGAAGAAGTGGATGCCGATCACCTGGGCCTCGCGCTTGGTCGCCCGGGCAAGCTTCATGATCGGGATGCTCGACGTGTTCGAGGCCAGCACTGCGTCGGGCTTGCAGAGATCGTCGAGGCGACCGAACACATCGATCTTCATCGCCTCGTCCTCGGCGACCGCCTCGATCACCAGATCACAGTCGTGGAGCGCGTCGAATTGATGACCGAACGACATGCGTTGCCAGGTGGCGTCGTGATCGGCTTCCGACAGGCGGCCCGATGACACGGCACGCTTCAACGAGTTGGCGACGCGGGCCATTCCGGCCTCTGCGGCCGCCGGTGAGCTCTCCGTGACCACGACCTCGAGGCCGGCGCGCGCCGTCACTTCGGCAATGCCCGAACCCATCAGCCCGCACCCGACCACACCAACTCTGTCGATCACCTTCGTCATGCAGAGATCTTGGCAGACGACCGCGCCTAGTTCAGAGTGACCGTGATCTCGGTGGCCTTGACAGCCGCCCACAGCTGCCGGCCGACCTTGATGCGCAGGGCTTCGGCTGCGGCCGCGGTGATCTCCGCGGTCAGTTGGATGGGACCCTGCAGGCGGACGCGCACGCGATCCGCGCGGTGGTCGACATCGATGACCGTGGCCGTCCAGATGTTGCGCATACTGCCCTCCGGCCGCGAGGCGTGCAACGACACCGCCTGCGGTCGGATCACGGCGATCGCCGCGCCGTCGACATCGGCCGCAGCCACCACCAGCGTGGCGCCGCCGTCCACCGCGAAGATCCCGCCCATCATCGACCCCATCAGCAGATTCACGCCGACCAGCTCGGCCACGTAGGCGGACCGCGGGTGCGCGGCGATCTCGACGAACGTGCCGTCCTGCACGACGTGACCGTGCTCGATGATCACCACACGGTCGGCCAGTGTGTAGGCGTCGACCGGATCATGAGTCACCAACACCGCCGAACCTGCGAACTCGGTCAGGTGCCGCCGCAACTCGCGGCGTACCTCGACCTTGGTGCCGGCGTCGAGGGCAGCCAGCGGCTCGTCGAGTAGCAACAGCTTCGGCTCCGAGGCAAGGGCCCGCGCCAACGCGACCCGCTGCGCCTGCCCTCCCGAGAGTTCGTCGGGACGAGATCGCTCGAGGCCATCACTGCCGACCCGGCCGAGCCAGGCGCGGGCTTGGTCATGGGCAACCGCCTTGTCGACCCCTCGTGCCCGCAAACCGAACGCCACGTTCTCGAGCACCGACATGTGTGGGAACAACAGGTACTGCTGGAACATCACCCCGCACGATCGTTGCTCGGACGGAACGAACGTGCCCGTCGAAGGATCGTCGACGACCCGGCCGAGCACCTCGATCGAGCCGCGCTCGATCGCCAGCAGCCCGGCGAGGCACCGCAAGATGGTCGTCTTGCCGGCTCCGTTGGGGCCGAGCAGCGCCACGACCTCACCTCGCGCGGCGTTGAGCCACACGTCGAGGTTCAGCGACCCGCGGGCGACCACGATGTGGGCGCGCAGCGTCACGTGGCCCGTTCACCCCCGCCCAACCAGCGGTCGCGCAGGGCGACGAGCACACCGAACGAGACGGCCACCATCAGCAATGCGATCACGATCGCCTGTTGAGGATCCGTATCGAGCGCGAGGTACACCGACAGTGGCAGCGTCTGCGTCTTGCCGGGAAAGCTGCCTGCGAATGTGATCGTGGCGCCGAACTCTCCGAATGCCCGCGCCCACGCCAGGACAGCGCCGGCCACGAGTGCCGGTCGAACCGTCGGCAACGTCACCCGCCGGAACGAATACCAACTGCTGGCGCCCAGCGTGCGCGCCGCGTCGTCATGGCCGGAGTCGGACTGCCGGAGCGCGGCCTCGACCGTGACGACGAAGAACGGCATGGCGACGAAGGTTTGAGCGATCACGACACCTGCGGATGTGAATGGCAGACGCACATCGAACCATCGATCGAGGTACTGGCCGACCACGCCGCGACGACCGAGCGCATACAGCAAGGCGACGCCTCCGACTACGGGCGGCAGCACCATCGACAACGTGCACAGGGCCCGCACGACCGACCGCCCGAAGAACCGCTTGCGGGCCAGCAGCCAGGCCAATGGCAGACCGAGCAGCATCGACAGCGCTGTCGCGCACACGCTGCACACGATCGACAACTTCAGGGCTTGGCGCACGGCCGCGCTGCCCAGGATGCTGCCGACGTCGCTCCACGGCGCCCGGCTCATCAACCCGATCAGCGGCAACGCGAAGAAGGCGATGGCCAGCAAGGCCAGCGCGAATGCCGGCCACGGCAACGGCCGCTCGATGCGGCGTGCGGTCCTAGCTGTCATCGTGACCGGACCACGTGAAGCGTGGCGTCCGCTTCTCCACGAACGCCGCGACCCCTTCGGCGCCGTCACCGGCGGTGGCCGCGGTCCGGCTCCACGTGCGCTCGACCTCGGGCCGAACATGGCCGTGGGCCACGACGTCGGCCACCATCGCCTTGGTCGCCGCCTGGGTCAGGAGCGAGCGGGCGGCGAGCACGCCGGTCAACGTAGCAAGCCGCTCCTCCCCCGCCGCGGTCTCCACGACCTCGTCCACGAGGCCGAGGCGCAATGCTTCGTCGGTGTCGATCAGGTCACCGGTGAACAGCAGTCGCTTGGTCGTCGCAGGCCCGAGGAGGTGCGTGGCGCGCTCCAACGAGGCACTGGGGTAGACGATGCCGAGTTTGGCCGGGGTGATGCCGAAACGAGCCCCGCTGGTGGCGATGCGCATGTCGCAGTCGATGGCCACCGCGCATCCGCCACCGATGCAGTCGCCGGAGATGAACGCGATCGTGGGTTTGGGAATGGTCGCCAACGCGGTCTCGGCAGCAAGGTTGACCTCTGCGAACGACCGCTGATCGACGCCACGCTGCACGTTCAGTTCGCTGATGTCGGCGCCTGCACAGAAGTGGTCGCCTGCTCCGCGCACGACCACGACCCGAACCTCGGAGTCCGCTGCCACACGCAACGCAACCTCCTCCAACGACACCCACATCGCGTAGCTCATCGCATTGCGCTTGCCGGGGCGGTCCACCCAGATCGTGGCAACGGCACCATCACGGGTCAGCTTGATCGGTTCGCTGGATTCCACATTCATCGACGCACAGTGTGGCCTACCGGGCGATCGGTCGGGCAGTACCGTAGGGTGCCGAACGAGGAGGACACGTGAATCGGAGGCACCTGGCGGTGGCTGTCGTGGTCGTGGCGACGATGCTGGTCTCATGCAGTGATGGCAGCAGCAAGGCCGATTCACTGGCCCAGTTCTGTGTCGCCGCACAGACCGCCAAGGATGCCGAGGACGCCCAACAGCGCCTGTTCGGCCAGTCGGCGTCTCCCGGTCCCACCGAGGTACAACCAGCGGTCGAACGCTTTGCCACGAAGTTCGCGACGATGGCGACCCTCGCGCCCAAGGAGATCAAGCCCGATGTCGACACCATCAGCAACGCAGCGCAGGGACTGCTCGCTGTCGTGAAGGCGAACAACTACGACGTCACGGCGATGGTCACGACGCCCGAGTTCGCCACGCTGACCGACACGTTCGCCAGTTCGGAATTCACCGACGCGCAGGGCCGGTTCCAAACCTACGTCGCAAGCAACTGCGGGATCACGTCGAACACCAACCCGGTCTCCACGGGCGACACCACGACGACTGCGAGACCGTGACGATGGCGCTGCTGATCGGTGAGGAAGTCGAGAGTGCCGTGCGTGCCGGCCGGCCCGTCGTGGCGCTGGAGTCGACGATCATCAGCCACGGGATGCCGTACCCGCAGAACATCGAGATGGTGGCAGCCGTCGAATCGATCGTGCGACATGGCGGTGCCGTACCCGCGACCATCGCAGTGCTCGACGGTGTGTGCACGGTCGGCGTGGATCAGGCCGGGATCGAGCAACTGGCCAGTCGGGACGACGTCTACAAGGCGACCACACGCGATCTTCCGTGGCTCGTTGCGA
The DNA here is from genome assembly GCA_043758005.1 of Ilumatobacteraceae bacterium. Lineage (GTDB taxonomy): Bacteria > Actinomycetota > Acidimicrobiia > Acidimicrobiales > Ilumatobacteraceae > JAENVT01. The sequence goes on along the minus strand of JAYVOI010000026.1, from coordinate 223 downwards.
CCGGAGCGACGGGAGCGACGACGGTGGCCGCCACGATGCATCTGGCCGCACTGGCGGGCATTCGCGTCTTCGCAACCGGCGGCATCGGCGGTGTGCACCGCGGCGCACCGGCAACGTTCGACATCTCGGCCGACCTTCCCGAACTGGCTGCGACGCCCGTCGCAGTCGTCTGCGCCGGAGTGAAATCGATCCTCGACATCGCCCTCACGCTCGAATACCTCGA
>JAYVOI010000025.1:0-6272 GCA_043758005.1 Ilumatobacteraceae bacterium | reverse complement strand
GAAGCGGAAGCGATACTTGCGTCGCTTGACCTCGAGCACCGGAAACGCCGTGCCGTTGACCGTGAAGATGTCGCCGACGAAGCCGTGGTTCGGGAAGTGCTTGTAGAACGTCTTGCCCCACCACTCGGGATGCTTGCGCGGGTTCCCCGCGAGCGGGAACTCGCCCATGCCGTCGTGGATGTCTTGGTGGGTCGTCACGCCATCGTCGAGGCGGCAGTCGAAGAGCGCCAGCGGGATGTCGTACTCGACATCGAAGGAACCGTCGAGGTTGTCGGTGCGCACACCGGGAAGGCGGAGGCCCTGTGTCTCGTCGCCCATGTCCATGCCGTTCTTCGGGTCATAGATCGGGTACAACCCGACCAAGCCCTTGTAGACGTTGGAGCCGGTGTGGTCCATGCTGTGATCGTGGAACCAGAAGAAGCTCTGCTTCTCGCGGTCGTCGCCGCCAGCGGGCCAGTTGAGGTACAGGTTGTCGACCCAGGCCTGCGGTGAGTAGCCGCGATACTTCGGGCCCCGCGTCATCGAATAGTTCGGGTTGCCGTCGCTCTCCGAAGCGGTGTGGGCATTGTGCAAGTGGGTCAGGGACGTCCAGTCGGGCGAACCGAAGTCCTGCCGATCGAGGTTCTGCGGGTTCTCGTCCAAGTGGTTCTCGAAGCGCACCAGGCACGGCTTGCCGTACTCGGCATTGATCATCGGCCCGGGGAACGTGCCGTTGAATCCGTAGATCGTGCTCGCCGGCAACGTGCGAACCGTGCCCGCCGCATAGCTCTTGCGCGTCGAGTCGAACGACACCGTGGGCTGGCCCTGCGAGTTGATCGGCAACACCTGCGACGAGGTGAACGAGTGAGTGTTCAGTTCGACTTTGATCTCGTAGACGAGCGGATCGTTGTACCCGACGGAATTGGACTACTTCTGGTGGGTCTCGTTCCCATACGAGTTCTGCTGGCCGAGACCAGGCCCTGGCGGGCTGCCCCAACTGCTGTAGTCCGAGTACTGCGTCGGCGCCAGCGCCCGCAGCACCGTCAGCGGGTCCGTGAACGGCGACAGGATCAGCGGGCTCGTCGGAAACGCTTCTTTGTACAGCGAATCGGCCCAGGCGATCGACGCCGCGTCGAACAGCCCATTGGGTGAGTCAAGGCCCCGGCGCCGAAGCTCCGGTACCACGATCGACCCGGCCGTGCCCAAGGCGATCGCCGCGGTGCCGGCGGCCCCGAGCTTCAAGAAGGTTCGGCGCGCGATGGCGTCGTCAGTGAAGTCAGACATGCGATCTCACCTCGATCGCCTGCTCTGAACCCACACGTCCCTGTGAGGTGGCGCGCCTGTGTAAGCCCGCCACGGAAGAGCTCCGTCCGTCCATATCCCCATATCCGAATCACTCGTCGGCCGTCTCCCGACGACCGTTGTCCACGCTCCAGTGTGAGCGTGCCCGTGGAGTCGGTCAATCATTCATTTGTAGTAGGCCAGAGGTTGCAGCCTCGCTGCGGGTACGTACAGATCAAAGTCTTAGTCCCGAGCCAAAACTTGTACGCACAGTGCTGAACAGATCTCGCTGCGCTCATCAGAACCCATCCTGAGCCTGGACTTAATCATTGCGTAGCTACACTAGTTGTAGCACTACACATACCATGTCCACTACCCTGCCGAAAACGGTTGACAACACCAGTTGGAGGGTGGTCCGGCAGACGCGGGCTAGTCTTGCGCCCACCATGCAAGAGACTGACGACGACCTCGCCAACGCGACGGAGGCCCTGCTGATCGCCTCTCGAGCGCTCGTCGGCGTGGCCGCTCGCTCGATCGCAGGCATCGACGAGGTGACGTTGCCGCAGTACCGGGCCTTGGTGGTGTTGATGCGGCCGAACCCCGTCACCGTCGGCGACCTCGCCATCGTGCTCGACATCCATCCGTCGACCGCGACTCGACTGTGTGATCGGCTCGAGCTCAAGCGCCTGGTGCGGCGGCGGCCGGGCATCACGACGGATCGCCGGGTCACGCCCGTCAGCCTCACGCCCAAGGGGCGTCGCCTCGTCGAGCGCGTCACGGAGCACCGCCGCCGCGACATTGCCGGCATCGTCGAGTCCATGTCGCCCGAGGAACGCCACAACGTGATTCGCAGCCTGACGGCGTTCGCCATCACCGCCGGCGAGGTGCCGGGGGTCGACCGCTTCGGTTGGGCCGACGTGACGCAACGCGATTCGTCCGCCGTCGGCGGATCCGCCGCCTCCTAGGCGAAGTCGAAGGGAAAGTCGGCCTCGGTCGGCTCGTCGACGTACGTTGGTGCAGCCCAGAGACGCCCGCCTCGCAGCGCCAGAACCCAGACGACCAGCACCAGATTGGTGAAGAGCAGCACCAAGCCGGCGTAACCCACCGAGCGCACGTGGGCCATCAGGGTTGCATGTCGTGCAGCACAGAGCGCGCTGCATGCCTTCCCGCCCAACGGAGCGACAGCCCCGGGATCGGCGGCAACCGTACTGGCGTGGCCGGCGTGGACCTGCCCGAGCTGGGCGGCCTGGATGTTGTAGTCGTGGATCGACATCGTCGCTACCTGGGCGATGCTGACGACAGTGGTGATCACCATGGTCGAGATCGCTGCCACCGCGAGCTGACGAAACTCGCGGTGGCTGCGCCCGGCCCAACGGCGTGTCAGCGACAGTGCCGCCACCACAGCCAGCAGCATCAGGGGAAGCATCAAGGTCGAGTCACGGACCCATCGCACGAACGGTTCTTGGGTCAACTCGACGGCCCCGACTGCGCCCTGGAGCGAAGTCACCCAGAACCCGTCGACGTAGGCAATCACGGCGGCGAACACAGCAACGGTCGGCCAGCTCAGATGCAGGCGTCGGGCTGGTGATAGGGCTGGGGCGACGTGACGCCGCGTCGGCAGTGGGATGTTCAACATGATCCGTCCTCGTGTCTTGTCGATCGCCTACGGAGTGATTTCCCAGCCGAACATCATGGCGTGGTCCTCGTGAGCCAGGTTGTGGCAGTGCGCCACGTACGGGCCGACGAAGTCGCGGAAGCCGCGATAGATGATCACGGACTCGCTCGGGTCGAGCGCCACGAGGTCTTCCCTCGAGGCATCCTCGGGGTGTCCCTTGTCGGCTGTCGTCGTGACCTTGCCGTTGCGCATGACGGTGCGGTGCTCTTCCATGTGGAGGTGGAAGGGGTGCACCCAGCCACCGCCGCCGTTGCGGATCTCCCACAGGTTGAAGCTGTTCTTCTTCTGCTGCGCCAGCGGCGACTTTCCCGCCTTGTTCGTCAGGCTCGTCGCCACCGTGGTGGGATCGAACTGCACACCGTTGATCAGCCATTCGATCTCGCCGCCGAGGCTGCCACGCTCGACCTCGAAGATGAGTCGGTTGTCCATCAGGCTCTGCCAGTTCGCGGGCAGCGGTGGGATGTCACGCATGAGCCCGGTGGGGATCACGCTGTTGTCTGGCACGTCGTCACCGATCACGAATTTCAGCACCGGCACCTTGTAGGCGGGGTCCGGCGCGAACCGCGACGAGTTGGTCCACATGCGGCCGTCGGGCATCTTCATCACGTTCGTCAGGTAGATCACGTCGCCCTTGGTGGTCGGCGTACCGTCTTGATACTTGGTGAAGTCGACGATGAACTCACGGCGCTTGGCCGGCCACAGCTCGAACGAATCACGGACGATCGGCAGCGGCAGGAGCCCGCCATCCGAGGCGATCTGCGTGAACTTCATGCACTGCTGCGCGTCGGGGATGCGGTACTGACCCTGCAACTCGTTCCCGGTGTAGCCGAGCGACACCGCCGACTGCGGGCCCTGCGTCGAGCTCATCAACTTGAACTCATAAATGCGTGAGATCGAGGCGTCGAGGAAGCGGAAGCGGTACTTGCGCCGCTTGACCTCGAGGACCGGGTAGGCCGTGCCGTTGACCGTGAAGATGTCACCCGTGAACCCATGGTTCGGGAAGTGCTTGTAGAACGTCTTGCCCCACCACTCCGGATGCTTGCGCGGGTTCCCCGCGAGCGGGAACTCGCCCATGCCGTCGTGGATGTCTTGGTGGATCGTCACGCCATCGTCGAGACGGCAGTCGTAGAACGCCAGCGGGATGTCGTAGGCAACGTCGAACGAGCCATCCGCATTGTTGGTGCGCACGCCCGGCAGCCGGAGACCTTGGGTCTCGTCGCCCATGTCCATGCCGTTCTTCGGGTCGTAGATCGGGTACAACCCGACCAAGCCCTTGTAGACGTTCGAGCCGGTGTGATCCATCCGGTGATCGTGGAACCAGAAGAAGCTCTGCTTCTCGCAGTCCTGACCACCTGCGGGCCAGTTGAGGTACAAGTTGTCGACCCACAGTTGCGGCGCATAGCCGTGACTCTTGGGGCCGTACCTCATCGAGTAGTGCGGGTTGCCGTCGCTCTCGGGCGCGGTGTGACCGTTGTGCAGGTGGGTCAGGAACGACCAGTCCGGCGCACCGAAGTCCTGACGGTCGAGGTTCTGCGGATTCTCGTGCAGATGGTTGTCGAAGCGCACCAGGCACGGCTTGCCGTACTCGGCGTTGATCATCGGCCCGGGGAACGTGCCGTTGAATCCGTAGATCGTGCTCTGCGGCAACGTGCGAACCGTGCCCGCCGCGTAGGTCTTGCCGGCGGAGTCGAACGAAACCGTCGGCTGGCCGAGCGAGTTGATCGGCATCACCTGCGACGACGTGAACGAGTGCGTGTTGACCTCGACGTTGATCTTGTACACGATCGGGTCGACCGGTGTGCTCCCCGGCGGAGTCCAGATCTGATGCTGATAGTTGCCGAGCGAGTTCTGCTGGCCGATCCCGGGACCTGGCGGGCTCTTCCAGCCGCCGTATTCCGACTTCGGAACCGGCGCGAGCGCCTTCGGCACCGTCAACGGGTCGTTGAACGGCGACACGATCAGCGGGCTGGTGGGAAATGCCTCCTTGTAGATGACGTCTGCCCAGGCGATCGACGCGGCGTCGAACAATCCATCGGCGGTCATCAGGCCACGGCGGCGCAACTGCGGCACGGCCAGCGAGCCGGCAGTGCCGACTGCGACAGCCGCCGCGCCGGCGGCACCGAGCTTCAGCAGCGTTCGGCGCGGGAACGGGTCGTTGATGTTCGCAATCTCAGACATGTGACTCGCCTCCGATCGTCCCATCGGTCGCGACACAGTCGTCTGAGGTGACCCGCAAAAAGGCGCGCGCCACGGAGCATGTCCGTCCGTACATTTCTCGTCCCTTCGTCCCTCCGGGGCACCACGTCCGTACTGTGGTCACCGGTCGTAGCAGATATTGGCAGTCCAGGAGAAATTGTCAATAGGCCGGTTGCACTGCGTCATACGTCGTACCAAGGCGCACACGAAATGGCGCTCTAGGGCGTACGCCTCGGAGATGTTCTCGACGGCACGCGCACGGGTGCGCTCTCTGCGTCGACAAACGACTCCCCATCTTTATGCTGTACTACACCTATTGCTGGGGTACACATGGTCACAATGTCGCGCCGATTGTGGCGGCGCCCGGTCAGCGGGTGGTCGCTGGCGCCAGGGCCGCCATGAACTGACCAACGAGCCGGTCGGCGAGCGTCTCGTTGAGCTCGGTCGTACCGGTGAGCGCGGCCATCAGCAACGGGCCGATCAGCAAGGTGAGCAACAAACCCTCGTCCTCGTCCGCCGGGATCCGACCTTCCTGCTTGCCGCACTGCAGCACCGCCGAACAGACCTGCAGCTGTTCTTTCTGCATGCGCTCTTCGACCTCGGCGATGTCGTTCTGGTGCAACTTGAGCAGCATCATCGCCGGCAGCACGGATCGCCACGCGGGGTCCGCCAACATCGCCACGAGCTGACGAACCAGAGCGCGGAGCCCATCCTCGAAACCGAGCGACGCATCCAACGCCTCGAGCTTCGGGGTGAGGTGATCGAACACGTCGGTGACCAATTCATCGCGTGTCGCCCAGTGGCGGTACACGGTCGATTTGGCGACACCCGAACGACCCACGACCCCGTCAATGGTGATCGCGCTCGGCCCGCCCTCGAGCAACAACTCGGTCGCGGCCTTCATCACAGCGACATGCGTTCGTTCGACGCGGGTACTCATCTCGGCCTCAGACGGTACACGTGACACGTGTCTCAGCGGAGGCACTGGCGTGTTGATGTCCATAACAGTACGATACCGTCTCGTTCTATTAGTACGATACCGTTTCGTATGATTCTGCCGAAGAGGAGCCGACATGTCACCAACCCCCACCATGGATGAGCCAGCATTTCTCCACCAAGCGGCCGAAACCGCCGTAGCCGA
>JAYVOI010000024.1:0-14168 GCA_043758005.1 Ilumatobacteraceae bacterium | reverse complement strand
GGGGTGCGCAACTCGTGTGACGCGTCAGCCAGGAACTGGCGCAGGCGCTGCTCGGTCGCATCGCGCTCGTTGAACGCGGATTGCAACTCCTCCAGCATCGTGTTCAACGCCAGCCCCAACTGGCCGACTTCGGTGCGCCCGTCAGACGGCTCGACGCGCTGCGACAAGCCTCCGGCAGTGATCGATCGAGTCGATGTCGCCATGTCTTCCAACGGTCGAAGTCCTCGACGAAGGATGAACCATGACCCGGCGGCGAGGATCACGAGCAGGCCACCTGCTGCCGACGATTCGATCAGGATCAGCCGATTGAGCGAGTCGGTGACGTCGCGCATGGGGATCGCCACGACGATCAAGAAGCTGGTGCCTGGGTTGTCGGTTCGGCGCACCAACAGCCGCCACTCGCCGGTGCCGACCGACGAGCCGGTGGTGAATACCGAGTCGGCTGTGCCGGGATCGCTGATCACGGTCGCCAGTTCCGGCGCGTTCTGCGAGTCACTCTTCGAGAGCGCTGTGCCCTCGACCAACACACCGTCCGCTGTGCGCAATTCGGCGTAGGTCCCGAATGCCACACTGCGTGGCCCGCCACCATCACCGTCTGCGCCACCACCGCGCGGCGGGTCGAACGCGAAGCTGCCGGCCTGGAACGGATCTCGCGACACCAATGGCACGGTGCTGCGCAACTGCTCGTCGAGCTGGCGGTAGCGCGATCGCGCGTACAGGCCGTAGGTCGTGAACCCGAAGATCGCCAAGCCCGTTGTCACGAGCACGACCAGACCGAGAACCATTCGCAGACGGAGTGTCATGGATCACGCGGCAGCCCGCAGCTGGGCTGCGATCTCCATGGCGTGGTTGGCAGAGATCGCGAAGCCGATGTTCTCGGCGGTCACGCTGCTGGAGCTGGTCGCCCCGCCGAGTTCATACCGATCAGCACGGCCTGACGAGCAGTCGCCTCTCCATAGAGGGGACGGTGATGGATGTTGCATCAGCAACAACATGAGCATTGGTGAGGATCTCACCATCTGCCGTCAGCACGATCCCCGTGCCTGCCGCTTCGCCGCTATAGGTGCGTTGACCTTGACCGACGGTCGGAGTAGGGATGGCGGGCGGTGCCCAGAGACCCGGGCCCGCGAGGTTGCCGCTGACGGTGGGGAGCGTGTCCAGGGTGTCTCCTTCGAGGAGTAGGTGTCGAACTGACACTCATCCTCTTCATCGACCCTGGACGCCGGCTCCGTGCTTCCTGGGAGTTTGCTGGGAGATGCTCCCCAGCGCTGCGGCTCTAGTCGCCGTCGATCTTGTCGAGCACCTCGTGCGCCTTCTCGGCAACATCGCCGACGATGCCATCCTTGGCAGCCAACTTCTCTGCCTGGGCGTCGACCGACTGGGCCACCTTCTGTGCCTGTGCCTTCGTCTGCTCGCCCTTCTTACCCCCGAGCATTCCTTTCAAGCTGTCCATCAGACCCATGTTGTCCTCCTTCATTTGCGCCGCGTGACGCGGCGGACTGTGTAGCACATGTCGCCCGGCCAACCAGCGACCTCCAGCGTGGCGACCACCTTGGTGGGTGTGACGCGCACGACCGTCTCCGGTGTCTCGGCGGTGTAGCCCATATGGCGCGACGCTACTCTCACCGCCATGGAGATCGTGTCAGCCCTGTTCGTCGAGAACTTCGAAATGCGCCAAGCGCCCGGCCCGTCGACCCGCATCGATCTCACCGGCGCGATGTTTTCGATGGCCGCGCCGTCGGCGGTGCCTGTCACACTGTCGCCACACCTGGTCGCACTGATCTACTGCACGGCATCGGAGCCTGGCAACGGAGTCTTCGAGGTCGTGTTCCGAAACGGCATGTCTGAGGACGACGAACAGATCGCTCGCAATGTCAGCCCGTTCACGGTTGATCCCGGCAAGTTCACGTACCGGCTGGTCAAAGGCGAGTTGGAGTTCTCCGAGTACCGCCAGATCTTCGCTCATTGCCGCATCGACAAAGGCCCGTGGCACCTCGTGCCGTTCACCCTTCTGCCCCCGGTGGCCTGACCCGGGATACAGTCGGTTTCGTGCCTACGACACTGACCCCTGAGCAAGAAGCCGCCGCGATCTCGCTGATCCGCGGGTTTGCCATGGACGCGCCGCTGCAGGCCAAGAGTGGCCACCAGGGAACCGCCATGGCATTGGCCCCCCTGGCGCACGTGCTCTTCAACAGAGTGATGCGCCACGACCCCGCCAATCCCCACTGGCCCGACCGTGACCGGTTCATCCTGTCGAACGGGCACGTGTCGATCCTGCAGTATTCGATGCTCTACCTGTGTGGGTACGGCCTGGAACTCGACGACATCAAGGCGTTCCGGCAGTGGGGCTCGCTGACCCCTGGTCACCCCGAAGCCGAGCTCACGACCGGCATCGAAGTGACCACCGGCCCGCTCGGCCAAGGGTTCGGCAACGCTGTCGGCATGGCGATCGCCGAACGTCGCCTGCGAACCCAGTTCGGTGACGACGTGATGAACCACCACATCTTCGTGATCGCCGGCGACGGCTGCTTCGAAGAAGGCATCAGCCACGAGGCGGCATCACTCGCCGGGCACCAACGCCTCGGCAACCTGATCTGCGTCTACGACGACAACCACATCACGATCGACGGTGACACCTCGCTGGCGTACAGCGACAACGTCGGCATGCGCTTCGAGGCGTACGGCTGGAACGTCGTGCACCTCGGCGAGATGGCCGACGATTGCGACGGCCTGGAGGCTGCGCTCCTTGCTGCCACGGCCGTCACCGATCGGCCCTCGCTGCTGATCCTGCGCAGTCACATCGCCGCGCCGAGCCCCGACCTCACCGATCATCATGAAGCACACGGCAACCCATTCACCGCCGAGCAGGTCTCGCGCACCAAGGCCGTGATGGGGATTCCCGACGAGCCCTTCTGGGCGCCAACCGATCTGGTCACCGCCTATCGCACCGTCAGCGCCGAGCGTGGGGCCGCCGAGTTCGACCAGTGGTCGAAGCGCAAGGTCGCCTCGTCGGTGGACGAAGCGGTGTGGGACGCGTGCTGGGGAGCAACCGGCATCGCCGGCTGGGAGTCCGCGCTGCCGACGTTCGCGCAAGGCGACAAGATCGCCACACGCGTCGCCATCGAGAAGGCGTTCAACGCCTCCTTGGAGGGTGTACCGGGCTTGCTGGCCGGTGCCGCCGATCTCACGGGCAACACCGGGACCAAGCTGACTGACCAGGAGGCCCAATCGTTGGATCATCCCGGTGGCCGCCAGATGTACTACGGCATCCGCGAGCACGCCATGGGATCCACGATGGTGGGCATGGCCAAGCACGGTGGCGTGCTGCCCGCCGGCGGGACGTTCTTCGTCTTCCTCGACTACATGCGACCCAGCGTCCGACTTGCCGCGCTCAGCGGAGCCAAGGTCGTGTTCGTCTGGACGCACGACTCGGTTGGCGTCGGCGAAGACGGCCCGACGCATCAGCCGATCGAGCACCTCGCCACCCTGCGAGCAATCCCCGACCTCCAGGTCATCCGCCCGGCTGACGCCAACGAGACGGTCGAGGCATGGAAGGCAGCGGTCGCTCACCACGGTCCCACGGCCCTCGTGCTCAGCCGTCAGGCCGTCACGGTGTGCACCGACGGCTCGGCGGTCGCGACCGGGGCGGCAGTGGTTCGGCAAGCGGATCATCCGCAGGTCGTGATCGTGGGCACCGGCACTGAGGTGTCGCTGTGCGTCGAAGCCGCCGAGCAGCTCGCTGCGGCCGGCGTGAGTGCCAATGTGGTCAGCATGCCGTCGTGGGACCGCTTCGCGTTGCAGAGCGCCAGCTACCAAGACGACGTGCTCCCGGCGGGCCTCCCCGTGCTGTCGGTCGAAGCTGCCGTGACGTTCGGTTGGGAACGGTATGCGGACGAATCCATCGGCATCGACCGTTTCGGAGCCAGTGCGCCCGGGAATGTGGTGATGGACAAGTTGGGAATCAACGTGGCCAACGTGGTGGCAGCCGCCACTCGGTTGGCCCAGGCAAAGGGGTAATCATGGATCGTCTCGCTCACCTGTACCACGAGTTCGGGCAGAGCCCGTGGCTCGACAACTTGAAGCGTGGCTACATCACGTCGGGTCAGCTCAGCCACCTCGTCGATCGCGGGATACGTGGCCTCACCAGCAACCCGACGATCTTCCAGAGGGCCATCCAGGGCTCGCCCGACTACGACGAGCAGTTCCGCACGTTGGCCGCGGTTGAACACCCGATCATCGACGACTACTGGGCGATGGTGCTGGCCGACATCCACGGCGCCCTCGAGGTCTTCGCTCCGCTGTATCACGACAGCCACGGTGCCGACGGGTACGTCAGTGTCGAGGTCGACCCGGGATTGGCCCACGACGGCCCGGCGACGGTGCAGGCGGCGCGCGACCTGCACGAACAGATCCACCGCCCCAACCTGATGGTCAAGATCCCAGCGACCGCCGAGGGGGTCGGCGCCATTCAGGCCATGATCGCCGAGGGTCGCAACATCAACGTCACCTTGATCTTCAGCCTCGAGCGATATCAGAGCGTGATGGAGGCCTACATCCGCGGCCTGGAGATCTACGCCCGACAGCCCGGAGCAAACCTCTCGGCCGTCGCCAGCGTGGCCAGCTTCTTCATCAGCCGGGTCGACACCGAGATCGATCACCGCCTCGACACCATCGGGTCGCCGGAGGCGCTCGATCTCCGTGGCAAGGGTGCCGTCGCCCAGGGCAAGCTGGCCTACCAGCTGTTCCAGAAGACGTTCAGCGGTCATCGCTGGGAGGCACTCGCGGCCAAGGGAGCCGTCGTCCAGCGCCCACTGTGGGCCAGCACGTCGACCAAGAACCCGGCGTACCGAGACACCCTGTACGTCGACGAGTTGATCGGCCCCGACACGGTCAACACGTTGCCGGATGCCACGATCGAGGCGTTTGCCGACCATGGGCAACTCGCCCGACGCGTCGACGCCGACCTGGATGAGTCGATCGCCGCCTGGAAGGGCCTCGGCGACGTCGGCGTCGATCTCGACGATGTCGCCGACAAGCTCGAGCGCGAAGGCGTCGCCAGCTTCCAGAAGAGCTTCGATGAGTTGCTCGGCGCCCTCGAGGCCAAGGCTGCCGAACTCCGATCGTGACAACACCGCCTATCGACGACTTGCTCGACGGCATGGAGCTTGGCCGCAATCGCCGCTTGGCCGGTCAGCTCATGGGCTCTGCGTTCGCTCTGCTCGAAGACCAGCCGAGCCTGCTCGACCTGAAGATCGCCAGCGCCGCACTCGAGGAGATGCGCGAGGCCTTCAAGATGTTCGCCCCCTTCCACGACGTGCCGAAGGTGACCATCTTCGGCTCCGCCCGCACGCAGATGGCCGACCCGCTGTACATGCAAGCCCGCAAGGTGGCAGCCGGCCTCGCCGAGGCGGGCTGGATGGTCGTCACCGGTGCCGGCCCGGGGATCATGCAGGCCGGCATGGAGGGTGCGGGCCGCGACATGTCGATTGGGGTGTCGATCCGGCTGCCGTTCGAACAGGGCGCCAACCCGGTGATCGCCGGGGACGTCAAGTACGTCAGCATGAAGTACTTCTTCACCCGCAAGCTGATGCTGGTGAAAGAGAGCAAGGGCTTCGTGTGCCTACCCGGCGGGTTCGGCACCCTCGACGAGACGTTGGAGCTGCTGACGCTGACCCAGACCGGCAAGGGTCTGCCGGTGCCGATCGTGCTGCTCGACACGCCGGGTGATCCCTACTGGGAGAAGTTTCACGAGTTCGTCGGTCACCAACTGGTCGAGCGCGGCCTGGTGTCGCCGGCTGACACCGAGCTGTACCTCGTCACCGATGACTGCCAGGAGGCCATCGACGAGGTGCTCGGCTTCTACCGGAACTACGACTCGATCCGGTACATCGGCCACCTCGCGGTCATGCGGATGAAGCAGTCTCCGACCGACGAGCAGCTCGCCATGCTCAACGAACGTTTCGGTCCATTCTGCGAGGCAGGCGGCATCGCTCGGGCGACCCCGTTCGAACCGGAGCGTCGGGAGAGCGACAAGCTCGATCTCGCTCGAATCGCCTACACGTTCACCGGCCACTCCAGCGGTGTGCAACGCGAACTGATCGACGCGGTCAACTCATTCGTCGATGCCTGAACTGCCCCCGAGGAGATGGATGGCCTTCTCGACGGCGCGACGTGCCTGGGTCAACCGCTTGTCGTCGGGCGGCCTGGCCCGGCCCTCGGCGGAGGCCTCGCGCAGCTGATCGAACGTGACCTGATCGAGATCGTCGACCACGAGCTGCAACCGATCGACCAGGTCGTCGTACCGACCGCTCATCACAACGCCTCGGCGACCAGGTCCATGGGGTGCTTCACGTTGACTCCGGCCGCCGCGAGATGCAACGCGCACCCCGGGTTGGCGCTGGCAACGACCTGTGGGCCGGCGCGGCGAATGGCTGCCAGCTTGCGCTCGCGGATCTGCCCGGCGAGATCGGGTTGCAGCGTGGAGTACGCCCCGCCCGCGCCACAGCACAACCCCTCGTCGTCAAGCTCGACCACATCGGCGACAGCCGCCAGCACGGTGCGCACCGGCAGGTGCGCTCGCTGGACATGGCGAAGATGGCACGGATCCTGCACCGTCACCGGGCCGAGCCGGCGCCGCACGCGTAGCCGGTCGACCAGCGGCGCCACGAACTCGCTGGCGTCGCGCACCCGTGCGCTGAAGGCTCGCGCCGCCTCGGTGCCGAGCAGGTGTCCGTAGTCCTTCAGTGCGGCCCCGCATCCCGCAGAATTGACCACGATCGGCGACTCTCCGGGCATCGAGCGCATCACCTTGTCGGCCAACCCCTTCGCCTCGTCGGTGAGCCCGGCATGGATGTGCAACGCACCGCAGCACGCTCCACCAGCGCCCGGCGCCCGATATGTCACCCCGACTGCAGCGAGCACCTTGGCGGTGTTGCGGTGCGTTTCGCGTTGCCACGCATCCATGACACAACCGGTGAACAGCCACGCCTCGTCACCCGTCGCTCGCGGCGCCGGACCGCGGCGCAACGCCAGCTTCGGCAATCCCATTCGCTTGGGAACCAGCCGCAACCGCTGGGCAACCGCCAGCATCGTCGAGCCGGCGAGCAGGAGGCGATGGTGGCCCAGCACGCGATATCCCAGCTTCTGCCACCACGGCGTCAACCGCTTCTGGGCAGCCAAGGTGTCACGCGTGCCCTCCATGAGTTGCCCGAACGGCACGCCGCTGGGACACGCCGGCTCGCAGCCGCGGCACTGCACACACGTCTCCATGAAGTGCACGAAGTCGTCGCTGACCGCAGCGTTGTCGAAGTGCACCGCGCGCATCGCCGAGATCCGCCCCCGCGGCGACAGCGCCTCTTCACCGGTCACACGAAAGGTCGGGCAATGCGGCAGGCACAACCCACAGCTCACGCACGTGCCCAAATCGTTCTCGTCGAGTTGAAGTTTCACAGTGCTCCCAACGTACCCGTAGCGTCCTGTCAGCATGCCTGAGGGTCACACCATTCACAGAATCGCTCTCGACCACACCCGGCTTCTGCGCGGCAAACACGTTGCCGTCTCGTCGCCGCAGGGCCGCTTCTCCGGCGAGGCAACCCTCGTCGACGGCGTGCGTCTGCGGCGACTGGAGGCGTATGGCAAGCACCTCTTCTACCACTGGGCCAACGGACTCATCGGCCATGTACACCTCGGCTTGTTCGGCAGGTTCCGCGTGTATCGCAATGAGTTGCCGGCAGACGCGTCGACTGTACGAATGCGCCTGGCCGTTCCGAAGGCGACAATCGACCTGATCGGTCCGACCGACTGCGCGATCGGCACGCCGGACGATCGCGAGCGAATCGTGCGCCGCCTCGGGCCGGACCCGTTGCGGCCGGATGCCGACCCGCAGAAGGCCTTCGAGGCGATCGTTCGGCGCGTCGCCCCGATCGGTCAGTTACTGCTCGATCAGAAGGTGATCAGCGGTCTCGGCAACGTCTACCGAGCCGAGGCGCTGTTCGTCAACCACATCAACCCGAGACGTCCGGGGAACCGGATCTCCCGTGATGACTTCGATGGCCTGTGGGCCACGATCGTCACGATGCTCGAGCGCGGGGTCGCCGAGGATCGCATCGTCACACTCGACCGCGATCTGTTCGACGTCACGGCGGGCACCGCGCGCCGTGGCGACACGACGTACGTCTACCACCGTGATCTCTGCCTGCACTGCGGCGCCCCGATCCAGACGGTCGAGCTGGGTGGTCGCGCCTGCTACTACTGCCCGGTCGATCAGCCCCGCTGACTACTGTGCCCGCCAAGAAGGCGCGTCCGGCTCGCCGCGCCAGTAGCGCAACCGCAACTCCGCCTCCTTTGCCGCGGCCGGGTTCGACTTGGCTGCCCGCAATCGCATCAGGGTCGCGGCAACCAGGCGAAGCTCGGCGATCGCCTCCGCCAACGGATCACGGCGCAACGAAGACCCGGCGCCCTCGGCGAACGCTTCGTAGATCCCGGGCTCTCCGCCCCAGCGTTGCGTCCACGTCATCAACGGCGCATGGTCCCAGGCATCAGGCCCAGCGCACAGCAGATCCCAATCGAGCAACACGGGTCCTTGTGCGGTCTGGATGACGTTTCCTGGGTGCACGTCTCCGTGGCAGATCACCGAAGCCTGCAAACGCTGCGCATCGAGCAGTGGAAGGTCGCGGTCGATCGCCGCGCTGATGGCGTGGCGCGACGCATCGTCGAGGTCATCGCCGGTCTCGGCAAGCAGGGCGGGGAAGTCCCACCACGGGAAGTCGCCGCAGAACGGCACCGGATACCCCAGCGGCACGGCGTCGCGATCGACTCGATGCAGGAGCGCAACCATCTCGCCCACCTCGCGCCAGTCGATCGAACCGTGCTGCTCGACTGACGCGATCGCAAAGACAGCGTGGTCGCCGCAGACGAACGCCTCGTCACGGACATAGGCAGGCACGCGCAGACCGAGCCGAGTGAGCGCATGCCCGAGCGCGATCGCCCGTTCGGCCGACGCGCTCGGCCGGCTGACGCGAAGCAGCACGCCGTCGCCGACGGTGAAGATGCCGTTCATCCCCATGCGCAGCAGCTGCGGCTCGCCGAAACCCCAATGCGCGGCCGCTAGCCGGGCCGACCGAGTGACTGACTCGAGCGTGCCCGGTGGTGCCGCGACGAAGGGCAGTTCAGCCGAGGCTGACACCGGGGTTGAGCCGTCCGCTGGGGTCGAACTCGGCCTTGATCCGCCGGGTGAGCGTCGTCACCGACGACTCGCGGTGATGGTCGTCCGGCAGTGGCTCGGCGTGGTGCACGACGCCGACGCCGACCTCCGCCACGAAGTCACCGGTCAACGAGCCGACGTCCGCCGGTGAAACCACCCGACGGCTCCCGGGTGGCAATGTGGGCGGGCCGTCACAGACCGTCAGCGAACTGCCAGTCGCCTGTGCCGCGACGTCGTCGGGATGTCCTTCGAGCAGCGCCCACAACCGCGAGCCGTTCCACAGCACCGATGCCGGCCGATACAGCCGGGTGAACGTCGGGTATGGATCGTCGGTCTCCGTCGTGAACCATTGTGAGTGGGCCGGACGAGGCCGGGTGCGAATGATCACGTCGCCGATGAACCCGAGCGTGCCACGCGCCCCGACGAGCAATCGACACAGGTCGAACCCGCTGACGTTCTTCACCGTCGGCCCACCCGCCTGCACGATCTCGCCGCGATTCGAGACGTAGCAAGCTTGCAGCAGCACGTCGCGAACCGGGCCATGGCCCAGTCGACGAAGGCCGCTGTGACCGACCGAGAGCGCGCCCCCAACGGTCCCACCCGGCGGCAACGCCACACACTGCCCGAATTCGGCCAACGCAGCATCGATGTCGTCGACCGGCGTGCCGGCACCGCATCGCATCGTCATCTCGTCGGGCTGGATCCACTCGATCCCGGCCGGTGGATGCACGACTCGGATGCCCGGCGTCGGGCCGCCGCGGGTACCGAGCCCCGTGATCGTGACCGGTTCGGTGCTGCCGACGTCGCCGGCGAAGTCCGTCAGATCCACGCGCCCTCCGGCACGTGCTGGAGATCTCCGCACGACGCCGCCGAGGGCAGCACCTTGTTCGGGTTGGCCAGCCCGACCACGTCGAACGAGCGCCGAAGCCGCGCCTGCGCGTCGAGGTCGACCGGGTTGAACATCAGCGGCATGAAATCGCGCTTCTCCAACCCGATCCCGTGCTCTCCCGAAAGGACCCCGCCGGCGGCCACCGACACGCGGACGATCTCCTCCCCGGCGGCGTGCACCCGATCCATCACGCCAGGCTCTCGTTTGTCGAACACCAGCAGCGGATGCAGATTGCCGTCGCCGGCATGGAACACGTTCATCACCAGCAGCTGATGACGCTCGACGATCTCGTACACCTGCCGCAACACGTCGGGCAGCCGGCGCCGGGGTACCACGGTGTCGTGCAGGTAGTAGTTCGGCTTGATCCGGGCGATGGCGCCGAACGCATTCTTGCGCCCCTTCCACAGCAACGCCCGCTCGGCTTCGTCCTGGGCGATGCGCACGGTGCCGGCCCCGTGGGCCTTGCCGATCTCGACGATGCGCTGCACGTCGGCCTCGACACCGTGCGGGAGACCGGCGACTTCGACGAGCAGGATCGCTGCGGCCTCGGTCGGTAGCCCGGCATGGATGTACTCCTCGACCGCACGGGTGCAGAGTTGGTCCATCATCTCCAACGCTGCAGGAACCATGCCGGCGGCGATGATCGCGCTGACGGTCTGCGCCCCATCTTCGACTGTCGTGAAGTCCATCAGCATGGTGCGCACGTCCGGCGGATTCTGCGTCAGTCGCACACACACCTTGGTCGTGATGCCGCACATTCCTTCGCTCCCGACAAAAGCGCCGCGTAGGTCGTACCCGTCGGGCTCGGCCGTATCGCCACCCAACTGCACGATCTCGCCATCGGGCAACACGACCTCGAGCCCGATCACATGCGCCGTGGTCACACCGTCGGAGAGGCAGTGCGGGCCGCCCGAGTTGTTGGCAACGTTGCCGCCGATCGAGCAACTCTGCTGACTGCTCGGGTCGGGAGCGAAGTGCAGGCCGTGCGGCGTGACCGCCCTCGTCAGGTCGAGGTTGAGCACGCCCGGCTCAACCCACGCCATCCGGTTGACCGGATCGACCGACAGCACGCGGTTCATCTTGGTCGTCACGATCATGATGGCATCGTCGAGCGGTGTCGCACCGCCGGCCAAGCCTGTGCCGGCGCCACGAGCGACGAACGGCCTGTTGTGTGCAACAGCGACACGGATGCAGGCCTGCACCTCCGCCGTCGTCATGGGGAAGCACACCACCCCGGCGTGCCCTTCGAGGTTCGACGCGTCTCGCTTGTACAGCGCGAGCTCGGTCTCGCCGACGCGAACCCGATCCGGCGACACCGCCGCGCCGAGATCAGCGACCAGCGTGTTGGTCATGCGCGGCGACGACGATCGTCGTCTCGATCACGAATCTGCTTCAGCACGATCACCTGACCCGGCGCAACCGGACGCCCGTCGACGAGCACTTCGTCGCCCTCGTCGAGGTCGTCGGCCAGTGTGGTCGCCCGGCCATCGAACCGTGCCCGCAGTTCGGCTTCGCGTGCACGCATGGCCAGACGACCTTCCGAGAATGCATCGCGGACGCGACCCGTCACGCTGTGCACCACGTTCTTCGGCGCCAGATGCGTGGCGGCCTGCTTCATCTTGCGCTTGGCCACACCAACCCCGGCAACGCCCGCCACGGCGCCGCCGACGAACCACGTCATTCGCTTGATCATGCCGATCTCCGTTCCTTGCGACGCAGGCGGCGCACCGCCCGCGTGGTGCCAGTTGCCAGTGCCGCAGTCTTGATCACCGGGGCGCTCAACGCCGCGCGGGCGACCCGGCTGCCGCCGGCGACGGCGCCGCTGATCGCCTCGGCAGAGCCGAGCACGCGGTCGAACCGCTCGAGATCGCCGCGGGCCGCTGCCATGGTCGACTTGGCCTCGTCGGTCGATGCACGGAGCTCGGCCAACAGCGGAGCAGTCTCCTGGCGCAGCGACACGACCTCACCGCGCAACGACCTCATGGCGTCGAGCACCCGCAGCAGCACGACGATCAGCGCGGCGAACCCGATGCAGCACAACACTGCCGCCAAGACGACGGCAAGGTCTCCAGCGGTCATGTGCGTTCGTCCATTCGCCTTGCCACGTCTGCTTCTGCTCCGTGCTCACTCGGTTCGTAGTACTGCTTGTCGCGTTGCGCATCCGGGAGGTACTGCTGGTCGGTCCAACCCTCCGGATGGTCATGAGGGTAGTCGTAGCCGACCCCGTGGCCCAGTGACTGGGCGCCTTTGTAGTGCGCATCGCGTAGGTGCGGCGGCACCTCACCGATCGCCCCGTTCTGTACATCGCCACGTGCGTTCCAGATGGCCACCGCTGCACGATTGCTCTTCGGGGCCGTTGCCATGTGGATCGCCGCCTGGCTGAGGTTGAGTTGCGCTTCGGGGAGGCCGACATGTTCCAGGGCCTGCGAGGCGGCGACGGCCACGAGCAGCGCCTGCGGGTCGGCCATCCCGATGTCCTCGCTGGCGAAGACGATCATCCGACGGGCGATGAAGCGGGCGTCCTCGCCCGCCTCCAACATCCTGGCGAGGTAGTACACGGCCGCTTGCGGGTCGCTGCCGCGCATGCTCTTGATGAACGCACTGATCACGTCGTAGTGGTCGTCACGGCCGTACCGCAGCGCGCTGGTGCCCAATGCGGCCTCGACGTGGGTCAGTTCGACCGGGTCAGGGTCCGCCAGCGCGCATGCCACTTCCAGTGCGGTCAGCACCTGGCGGCCGTCGCCTCCGGCGCGGTCGACGAGATGCGCGATCGCCTCCTCGGTCGCAGTGGTGCCCTCGGCTTGCAGGCCGCGGCGCACGAGTGTCTCGATTGCCACGCGATTCAGCGGTTCCAGCCGGAACAGTGTGCTGCGGCTGCGCAGCGGTGGGTTGACCTCGAAGAACGGGTTCTCGGTCGTGGCCCCGATCATCGTCAACGTGCCGTCTTCCACCGCGGGCAACAGACCGTCTTGCTGGGCCTTGTTGAATCGGTGGATCTCATCGAGGAACAGAATGGTGCCGCGGCCGTGCTCGCCGATGCGTTGCCGCGCCCGTTCGATCACCTCGCGCACGTCCTTGATCCCTGCGTTGACGGCGCTCATCTGCTCGAACACCCGCTTGGTGCTGCCCGCGACGGCGAGTGCCAGCGTGGTCTTGCCCGTGCCGGGCGGCCCCCAGAAGATCGCACTGGTGAGGCGGTCCTGCTCGACCAGTCGGCGAAGCGGTTTGCCCGGCCCCACGAGGTGATCCTGGCCAACGACGTCATCGAGGGTTCGCGGTCGGAGGCGGGCGGCGAGCGGCGCGTGGCTGCGCAGGTGCTGCTCGGCGGCTGCGGTGAACAGGTCGCTCACAGTGTTCCCAAGACGCGCTCGTAGGCAGCACGTCGCCATTCGACGATGTTCGCGACCAGCCAGGTCGGTTCGACCCACCGCCACGCCACGAACTCGCTGCCATCGGGACTCGGTGCGATGTCGGCGTGCACTGCGTCGAACAGGAACCATTTCTGGACCTGGCCACGCCGGCGACCATCGTGACCACGATCTCGGATCACGTGCTCGGGCCACTCGTATGCCACCCATTCGGGAAACTCGACCCGGGCGATCACATCGGCCTCGCCGAGCCCGGTTTCCTCCATCAACTCACGCCACGCTGCGTTGATCGGTTCCTCACCCTGTTCGAGCCCACCCTGGGGCAACTGCCAGCTGTCGGCGACGTCGGCGCGCTCGAAGGCCATGATCTCGCGCCGGTTGGGGTGCCGCACCACGATCACGACCCCCGCTCGAAAATGCTGACCACTCATCACCCTCAACGTACCCCGAACGACAACTCGCCCAGCTTCTGACTCAACCTGTGGGGCACCCGCGCCGATAGATGCTGCAATGAATTTCCGACGGCGAATGATGTGGATGGCGGCGGCCACGGCACTGCTCAGCTCATTCGCGCCTCTCGCCAGATCACAGGCGTCGGGGGGCACTGACGCCAAGCAGACGTACAAGGCCGGCTTGGTGACGCTGTGCTCGACCGACACGTTCGTACGCATCGCCGGGGTCAACGAGAGCCCAATCCCGGTGACGATCG
>JAYVOI010000023.1:0-2651 GCA_043758005.1 Ilumatobacteraceae bacterium | reverse complement strand
GGTCGCCGACCGAGGTCGACGTGTACTACTTCGCGCCGCAGAAGTGCTTTGCCAGCGACGGTGGCTTGTGGCTGGCAGCATGCTCGCCGGCAGCCCTCGAGCGGATCCGATCCATCGACGCGTCGGGTCGGTGGGCGCCTGCCTCGCTCGATCTGAAGATCGCACTCGACAACTCGATGTTGAACCAGACCTACAACACTCCTGCGTTGGCCACGCTCGTGCTGCTCAACGAACAGCTGCGGTGGATGCTCGACAACGGTGGCCTGGCCTGGTGTGTCGAACGGTGCAGAACGTCGTCGAACCACCTCTACGACTGGGCGACATCGTCCGCGTACGCCACCCCGTTCGTCGCCGATCCGGCCCAGCGTTCGGCGGTCGTCGGCACCATCGACCTCGACGACGCGATCCAGGCCGACGACGTGTGTGCGGCACTGCGCGCCAACGGCATCGTCGACACCGACAGCTACCGCAAGCTCGGCCGCAACCAGCTGCGCATCGGGATGTTCCCGTCGGTGAAGCCCGACGACGTCGCCCTGCTGACCGGCTGCATCGACTACGTCGTCAAGGAGCTCGACGGGTGAACGTCAGCGACGTCCTGTCGACCCATTTCGAGGGCGTCGCCCCGCTGAACAGGCCGATCATGGTCCTCGCACTGCGCGGCTGGTTCGACATCGCCGAGGTCGCCACCACGGCCATCAACGAGCTGGTGGTCGATCGCGTCGCACCGATCGTGGCATCGATCGATCCGGACCCGTTCTTCGACTTCACGCAGGAACGTCCGCTGGTCGAGCTCGACGAAGACGAGATCCGCCACATCCATTGGCCCGACAACGAGTTCCGGTTCGCCCGTTTCTCCGGTGCGCCGCACGATCTCGTGGTGCTGGCCGGTGTCGAGCCACACCTGCGCTACGCCACCTTCGCCGACAGTGTGCTGGAGGTCGCCAGTGCATCGAAGTGCGAAGTGGTCGTGACCGTCGGCGCCGTCGCCGACACGATCCCGCACACGCGGCCGCCGCTGGTCGTTGGCAGCACCACCAACCCTGAGCTGCTGACCGCTCTCGGCCTGTCGGCGCCGCGCTACCAGGGGATCACCGGCCTCGTCGGGGTGTTGCAGGAGCGCCTCGACCGTGCCGGGATGCCGGCGGTGTCGTTGCGTGTGGGCGTCCCTCACTACCTCGGCAATGCACAGCATCCGCAGTCGTCGATCGCTCTGCTGCAACACCTCCATCACGTGCTGGGTGTGCCGGTGCACACCGCACGCCTTGCTGGCGAGGCCGCGCGTCGCCGCGTGCTGCACGACGAAGCTGTCGCCGACGACGAACAGGCCACGGCGTACGTCGCCATGCTGGAGCGTGAGTACGACCACACTGCCGAGGAAGCAATTCCATCCGGCGACGATCTCGCTGCCGACTTCGAGCGATTCCTGCGCGACCAGCGCGACGACGAGAGCTAGGTACACGCTCGCCTTCGAGGGATCCTCGAGTCGCCTCGGCGTGAACGCAGACCTACAACGCAGCTTGTCGATGTGCCTTGTAACTTGGCCGATCTTGCAGGACGTCAAGGCTCAGCAGGCGAGTGCCTCCAATCTCGGGCTCGATGTTTCAATTCAGTGTGGTCAGTTGTGGCGTACGTGTGTCAGGTGGATGAGGGCTCGCACCGCGATGAACAGGCCGACCACGATCAGGATCGTGATCAGCAGATTTCGTCGGTGCCGCAACGTCCAGTTGAACAGCCGGTCCGATCGGCTCGCCGCCCACACTGGCGAAACGTAGGTGCCGACAACGGGAAGGGCGACCATGAGTGTGCCAACGAAGACGAATGTCGCCAGTGCCGCGACGCGGCTCGCCGTCGATGCGTGCGAGCGAAGCAGCGTGGTGCCAGCGACGATCGCCGGCGGGTAGGTGCAAGCAATCACGCCCGCGAAGAACGCAGGAATCACTCTGATCGACGTCAGCCGCGCCAGGTACTTCGGGACTTCGACGGACTTCTCACGCCCTCGGCTGCGAAGCCAGTACCAAACCGCCCAAACCACGAGCGCCACCCCGATCACGAGCTCGATCACGAGTGTGACTCGTCTCGGCCCACCGCGTCTCGGACCGAGCCCGAGGCGGACCACGAAACCCGCACCAGCGACCACGAGGACCAATGCGGTGACCCACCCGGCGACGAAGGCGACGCCGCGGTCACGTCCTGACCGCAGCACCACCAGCACAACCAGCAAGGCAGTCGGCTCGTTCGCACTGAGACCGAGCACCGCGAGTGCGCCGATCAGAGGCCACATAGGCGCCGAACCCTAGCCCGGCACGGGCCCGCGGGCAGCCGACCGTCAACTCGGTCCGGCCCACCACGACACGAATCCGTTCAGTGTTGTGTCACTTTCGATGGTGCGTGAGCAACCACACCAATCGGAGAGGAGCGCGCTGCTCGGCGAGCGATACGGGACAATCCATCCCGAGCCTGCGATCCGTGAGACGATGAGCCGCCCACTTGAGGAGCGTTGGATGACCATCCGCATTCAGTTGGCCTCCGTAGCCGGTGCTGCGGTGTGCCTGTCGTTGCTCGTGTCGACTTGTTCCTCCGGAAGGTCGACCGACACTCTGTCGACCGCGGCTGCAGTCGACCCTGTGGCGACACTCACCTCGGTCACCGCT
>JAYVOI010000022.1:0-6333 GCA_043758005.1 Ilumatobacteraceae bacterium | reverse complement strand
GTTGCAGCAGGCAATCCGTGAAGCCGCCCGTCGACGCTCCGGCATCGAGCACCCGCCGGCCGACGACGTCGACCGCGAACGCCTCGAGCGCTGCTTCGAGCTTGTCGCCGCCGCGGCTGACGAATCGCGAGGGCGGACCCTGCAGCACCACGGCGTCGGCACGGTCGACGAGCCGAGCCGGCTTGTCGGCAATCGAGCCGTTGACCAGGACCAAATTGGCATCGATGGAGTGAACGGCCTCGGCCCTGCTGAGCACCAGCCCGCGACGCACCATCTCTGTGTCCAGCCGAAGCCGCCGCGCCACGTGCTACTTCTTTGCGGGCGCCTTCTTGACGGCAGCCTTCTTGGCTGGAGCCTTTTTCACGGCGGCCTTCTTGGCCGGGGACTTGCGGGTCACGACCTTGGCGACGCCTGACGGCCCTGCGGCCGGCTTGGCTGCTGCCTTCTTGGCGGGTGCCGCCTTCTTGGCGGACGCCTTGGATGCGAGACCGAAGTTGCCGGCCACGTCCTCGACCCGAGCCTCGACATCGTCGAGGCGCTGGGCGAAGCGGCCGAGCTGCTTCGACACTTCGGACTGGATCAGGCTGATCGCGTGCTCGGTGGTGGCCCGGCCGCGCTCGACGAGCTGCTGCACGGTCTTTTCGGCGTCCTTGCGACGCATCTGCCCGGCCTTGACGAATTCTGCGACGAGCTTTTCTGCGTTCTTCTGCGACATCTCGGTGAACTGTGCACCGGTGTCCATCAAGCGCTTGAGGAGTGGGGAACCTGTCATGCCCGCAGCCTACCCCTGGTCACACCCTCGTCGATCAGGACTCTTGCCACACCGGCAAGGTTCGCTGCGACCACGTCGGGCGTCGGCGAGACCGTTGCACCCGGCGCTGTGATGCCGGATTCGACGTGGGCGTACCGGCAGCCGAGCGTCGATGCCATCAGGCCATCGGTCTCCGGACGATCGCCGACCATCACAGCGTTCTTCGACGCCGCGTCGCCGATCGTTGCTCGCACCAACGCCGCCATCGGCTCATGCGGCTTGCCGGCAACGATGGGTGCCACTCCCGATGCCGTGACGATCGAGGCGAGGATCGCGCCACCGCCGGGAATCGGGCCGTCTGGTGTCGGGTAGGTCGCATCGTCGTTGGTGCCGATCAAGCGCGCGCCGTTGCGGACAGCGCGACTCGAGGTCAGCATCTCGTCGTAGTCGAACGTGCGGTGGAAACCGACGACGACGACATCGATGTGCTCGTCCGTCGGGGGGACCACGACGGCGCCGCGGCCGTTCACCGCCTGGACCACGCCCTCGCCGCCGCAGACCAGCACCCGTTCTCCCGGCTGCAACAGCAACGCGGCCGCGTTCGCTGAGGTCAAGACGTCACCGACCGCGGGAATCCCGATCGCAGCGAGTGACGCCTCCTGCACCTCGACACGCGCTGCCGAGTTGTTGGTCACGAACAACACGCGGTGCCCCGCTGCACGCAGTTGGGCAATCGCGTCGACCGAGCCTGCGATCGGCACGTGAGCCAACCACACGACGCCGTCGAGGTCGCACAACACCACACATGGCTCGTCGACAAGTTCGTCCATACCTGGCCATGTTGGCACGCCAGATGCCAACCTGTAGGGGTGCCACGATTCGAACCGTTCGCCGCTTTGCGGTACTCCCCCGCCGAGCCGCTCGACGAGGTCGTCGCACCGCCGTACGACGTGCTCTCGCTCGCCGATGTCGACGCGCTCCTGGCCAGGGATCCGCACAACATCGTGGCGATCGACGTTCCGCTCGATCGTGACGGTCCCGGGCGGTACGAGCTCGCCGCTCGCCGGATGGAGTCCTGGATCACCGCGGGTGTGCTGCGCCGCGATGCGTCGCCCTCGCTGACGCTGTATCGCATGGCGTTCACCGATGAGATCGGCCGTGACCGACACACGGTCGGCGTCATCGGCGCACTGGAGGTCGTCGACGAAGGTGCCGACGGTGTCTTGCCCCACGAGCGAACCACACCGAAGGCCAAGACGGACCGGCTTGACCTCACCCACGCGACGCGCTGCAACCTGTCTCCCGTGTGGGGGTTGTCGTTGACCGTCGGGTTGACCGATCTCCTGCTCGACCCGGGCGAACTGGTGGGCCAGTGCACCGACGAGCACGGTGTGGTGCATCGGGTGGAGCGTGTCGATGACCCTGATCGGGTCGGCGCGATCGGAAGCGCCGTCGCCGCCACTGCCGTCTTGATCGCCGACGGTCACCATCGGTATGCGATCAGCCGTTCGTTCCGCGACGAAGTACGTGCGGCGACGGGTCGGGACGACACCGACGCCGAGCTGACCATGGCGTACGTTGCCGAGCTCGTCGGCGAGCAGCTCAGCATCGACCCCATCCACCGCGTGTATCGAGGGATCAGCGCCGACGCGCTGGCGGTGCGTCTCGCGGCGTTCTGCGACGCGGCAGAGGCGGGCGCGGTCACGCCTCGATTTGCGGCCGAAGCGATCGATCGGGCGGCGTTGTGCCTGGTTCGGCCTGATGGAACCGGTGTGTGGTTGTCCCCTCGGGCGGCGGCGTTCGACGGTGTTCGTGCCCTCGACGGCGCATACCTCGAGCACGCCCTCGACGATGTGACCGGAGCTGATGGAACACCGATCGAGGTCAGCTACCAGCACGGCGTGCAGCAAGTGCTCGATCTGCTGAGCGCCTGCGAAGCCGATGCCGCCGTCCTGATCCGGCCGACGAGCATCGATGAGATTCGGCGGACCGCGATCGAGCGGCTGCTGATGCCGCCGAAGTCGACGTTCTTCACGCCGAAGCTCCGGACCGGTTTGGTGGCGCGACCCCTCGACGTCTAGGCGACGGTGATCGCCGAGTCGAGGTACACGTCTTGGATCGCGTTGAGCAATGCCACGCCGTCCGGCATCGGCCGCTGGAACGACTTGCGGCCCGAGATCAAACCTTGCCCTCCGGCGCGCTTGTTGATGACCGCCGTGCGCACGGCTGCCGCCAGATCGCCGTCGCCCTTGCTCTCACCACCGCTGTTGATCAGGCCGATCCGGCCCATGTAGCAGTTGACCACCTGCCAGCGAGCGAGGTCGATGGGGTGATCCGTGGTCAGCTTGTCGTACACCAGTTGATTGGTCTTGCCGTACGAGCTCTCGCCGAGACCGCTGAGCGCGTTGTAGCCGCCGTTGTTCTCCGGCAGCTTCTGCTTGATGATGTCGGCCTCGATGGTGACACCGAGATGATTGGCCTGACCGGTGAGGTCCGCCGACACCTCGTAGTTGACGCCGTCGACCTTGAAGGCGTTGTTCCTCGTGTAGCACCACAGCACCGTGAACATCCCGAGGTCGTGAGCTTCCTTGAAGGCCTTCGACACCTCTTGCAGTTGACGGGTGCTGTTGTCGGATCCGAAGTAGATGGTGGCACCGATGCCGCAGGCGCCGAGATCGAACGCCTGTCGTGCCGAGCCGAACATGACCTGGTCGGCCTTGTTGGGGTAGGTCAGCAGCTCGTTGTGGTTGACCTTGACGATGAACGGGATGCGGTGTGCGTACTTGCGGCTGATCGCGCCGAGCACACCGAACGTGGTTGCCACGGCGTTGCACCCTCCTGCGATGGCGAGCTCGACGATGTTGGCCGGATCGAAGTACAACGGGTTCGGGGCGAACGACGAGGCAGCGGAGTGTTCGATCCCTTGGTCGACCGGAAGGATCGACAGATAGCCGGTGTTGGCCAATCGGCCGTGTCCGTACAGCTGCCCCAGACTGCGCAAGACTGCTGGCGAACGGTCGGACATGACCAGCGACCGGTCGAGGAAATCGGATCCGGGCAACATCAGTTGATTGCTGGGCACACCGGCACACACATGGTTCAACAGCGACTCGGCATCGGCGCCGAGCAGGGTGGACACGTCCACGACACTCCTCGAGGGTTGTTCACGACCCGTAACAGGTCGGCACCGCCAGGCAGGCGATGCAGCACTGTGATCGTACCCGGCGAAGCTACGCAGCACCGAGGGCGTCGACCGCATGCGCGAGCAATCGCTGCGCCTGACGGCGCTTGGTCACCTCGCAGACCTCGAGGGCAACGACTTCGGTACGGCTTTGTGTACCGGCTGCACCGCGGTAGAAGCGGCGCTTGACCACACCGCGAACGGCGACGTCGACCCCGGCACCCCAATCGGGGATCGCCGGCGGATCGAACCAGGCCACCGGCACGTTGGCCATGCCGACATCGGTCGTTGTCGTCACCTCCAACGACAGCAAGCGGCTTCCGGATGACAACTCTCGCAGTACCGGGTCACTCGACAAGCGACCCTGCAAGAAGACAACGTTCATGATGGACGACCTCCGACGCGCCGCGACCGGCGCATGGTGTGTACTGTTCGGGGGAAGCCGCACCCCGAACGGTACCAAGGGGGCGCGCGACAGTTGTGGTGAGGTCGATCCGGCTACCGGCCGAGGCCGCGGAGCCGATCAGCGACGTCAGCGAACTGCGGATCGACCTCGTGGATCATCCCGAACAGACGTCGGGCCTTGATGATGTCGCCGGAACGGTCGTGGAGATCACCCAAGACGTACCACTGGCGGAGGTGGTGGTCGCGCACCTTCTTCGGCACGTCGGCGCCGCGCTCCATCAGCTTCAGCGCACCCTTCAGATCGCCCTTGTCCGCCAACGCACCGGCGGCGACGATCCTGCCCTCGGCCATCAGTGCCGGCTCAGGTGAGCCCTCGCGGAGCTCGAGCCACAATTGATCGACGAGGTCGTAGCGCTTCAACGCCCGGTAGCAGTCGGCGAGCACGGCGTGATGGTTCAACGTGCGATCGAGTTGCCGAGCAAGCTCGAGTTCCACTGCCGCTTTGCGCCACTGGCCGGTGCGGTACAGCGCCAGGCCGGCGATCTCGTGTCCGAAGGCCATCTCCGGCAGGTCCCGCAACACGGGTTGCACCATGCGGCGGGCATCGTCGAAGCGACCTCGGTCGAGCGCGTCGGCGGCCGTCGTCAGGCGCTCCCGGTACTTTGCGGCACGTGCGGCGGGGGCACTGCGCTCGAGATCCTCGGCCACGTCGGGCGCGAGCGCTGACGATTTGCGGCGACCGGCGCTCTTGGATGCGTCGTCGGTCTGCTCCGGGCGTTGCGCTCGCTCGGTGGCCTTGCGGGCGGCAGATCGCAGCGGACCATCGTCGACCCACTGCTCGCGCTCCCATGGCGCCGGTGCGGCCTGCTGGCGCGGTTCGCGCAGCCCTCGCGCCGCCTTCACCTCGGCGGAGCGGATCTGTGCGGCACTCCGGGGTGCTTCGACGCGTCGCGGCGGCACCCGGTCGCGGCTGCTCGGTCGCCCGCTACCGGGCCGGCCGGACGCGGGCCGCGGGCCGCGGGGGCGACCATCGGAATCTCCACGTGTTGACGGGCGCGCCGAGTCGTACCGGCCAGGACGATCGCCATCAGTCACCGGTGCCGCTCTGGGATCGCGTCGCGGTCGCGGCGGGGCGCCTCGACGTCCATCGCTGTCGTACCGCCTGGGCTCCGGTCGGCCCCCTGCTCGAGGGCCACCATCGCGACGCGGGCCGGCGGCGCGGGCACCGCTCGACGCCTCGCGATCAGGCTCGGTGGCTCGCGCCCGGTTGTAGCTCGGGCCAGAGCGGGCAGCGCCGGGCCGTGCAGGACCTCCGGACGGGCGCTCACCGCGGGAGGAGCCACCCGCCGGTCGCCCGCCGCTGTCTGAGGACCCGCGCCACGCTGGTCGTCCCGTCGCTTCGCCCTCGCGTCTCGGTGTCGCCGGCCGCGGACCCGAGCGACGTACGTCGGGACCTGTGCCTCGTCCACTCTGGCCTCCACCGCGACTCCCACCGGAGTCACCTCGGCCGTCTCGTTGGCCGGGGCGTGCGGGCCGGGCCGGCCGCTGCGGACGTCCGGAATCAGATGGGCGTCGGTCGTACGGCATAGGCATTCGAGCCTAGGTCCAAAAATGCAATGAACGCCCCCCGAAAGGGGCGTTCATTGTTGAGAAATCCGGCGGCGTCCTACTCTCCCAGGGGGTCTACCCCCAAGTACCATTGGCGCGGGCGGGCTTAACTGCCGTGTTCGGAAAGGGAACGGGTGTGACTCCGCCGCCAAGGCCACCGGAAACTGGTTGTCAAACATCGGGCGCATGCCAGCAAAAGCCAGCGCAGCCTCGAGGACTCCAGAGCAAGCACGAGCGGTTCTATTCCAAGCCCTCGGCCGATTAGTACCGGTCAGCTGAACACGTTACCGTGCTTACACTTCCGGCCTATCTACCAGGTAGTCTACCTGGGGCCTTACCCGGTTAACCCGGTGGGAGAAATCATCTCGAGGAAGGTTTCGCGCTTAGA
>JAYVOI010000021.1:0-6341 GCA_043758005.1 Ilumatobacteraceae bacterium | reverse complement strand
TTGAACCCCCACGAGATTTCTCTCACCAGCCCCTCAAGCTGGCGCGTCTGCCTATTTCGCCACTTCGACGTGGTGGGGTATTGAGGATAACGCAGGCTTAGGTGCGGACCAACAGGAAACCGAGAGCGACCACCGAGAAGATCCAGACCAGGGCCAACACCGTCGTGATGCGGGTCAGGTTCCGCTCAGCAGAGGTCGAGCCGAGGGCCGCTCCTCCACCGCCACCGAACATGTCGGACAGGCCGCCGCCACGGCCGCTGTGCATCAGCACACCAGCCACCATGCCCACCATGGACATGATGTTGAGCACCACGGTCAGATACATCACGAAGTCGCGCACGGTTCGCCAGCCTAGCGTGGGTTCTCAGCGAGCGACCGCTGGCGCCATGACGGAAACAGCTTCGGGGAAGTAGCAGGCGACCATGTGGCCCGATCCCTTGTCGACCAGCAGCGGCTCCTCTTGGGCGCACACGTCTTGGGCCTTCGGGCATCGGGTGCGGAATCGGCAGCCCGACGGCGGGTTGACCGGGCTCGGCACGTCGCCCTTCAACACGATGCGCTTGCGATCACGCTCGATCGTCGGGTCGGGCTCGGGTGCAGCCGACAGCAATGCCTGCGTGTACGGGTGCATCGGCGCGTTGTAGATCAGTTCGGCGGGACCGGTCTCCATCACTTTGCCGAGGTACATCACGGCAACCGTGTCGGAGATGTGGCGCACCACAGACAGGTCGTGGGCGATGAACAGGTACGACAACCCGAGCCGGGCCTGCAGGTCCTGCAGCAGATTCATCACCCCAGCCTGGATGCTGACGTCGAGCGCCGAGACCGGCTCGTCGAGCACGATCAGCTTCGGCTCCAACGCCAACGCACGAGCGACACCGACACGTTGGCGTTGACCGCCGGAGAACTCGTGCGGGAACCGCTTGGCGTGGTCAGGCGCCAGGCCGACCAGATCGAGCAACTCGGCGACGCGCTCGCTGTGGTTGCCGGGGACCTTGTGCACCTGCAGCGGCTCGGCGATGGCGTTGCCCACCGTCAACCTGGGGTCGAGCGAGGCATACGGGTCCTGGAAGACCATCTGCATCTGTTGGCGCAACGGTTGCATCCGAGCGCGCGACATGCCGACCAGTTCGGTGCCGTGGTACTTCACCGACCCCGAGGTCGGCACGAGCAACTGCAGCACGCAGCGAGCAACGGTCGACTTGCCCGAGCCACTCTCGCCGACCAGACCGAGCGTCGTGCCGGAGTCGATCGAAAAGCTGACGTTCGACACCGCTTGCACGATGCCGCGGATGACTCGAATGCCCTGCAACTGACGGATCGGGAACACTTTGACGAGGTTGGCGACCTCGAGGACCGGTACGGTCGAGGATTGTTCACCGTTGAGCTGATCGGCAGGTGCGTTCACGCGACCCCTTCGGGGAGCAATTCCTCGGCGCGGACACACGCGGTCTCCAACCCGAGCAGCGGATGCAATTCGGGGATCTCGCCGGCGCAGATCTCTTCGGCGTACGGGCACCGCGGCCGGAACGCGCAGCCCGACGGTGGCCGGAGCATGTTCGGAGGGGCACCAGGGATGGGGGTCAGGCGCTCGCGGCCCAACGCCGGCAGGCTGGCCAGCAGCCCGCGCGTGTACGGGTGCGTGGGATTGCGGAAGATCGAGTCGACGTCGCCGCGCTCCACGCTGCGGCCGGCGTACATGACCTGCACCCGGTCGGCGATGCGGGCAACCACGCCGAGGTCGTGGGTGATGAACACCACGCCGGCATGGAACTTGTGCTGGATGTCTTGGATGACATCGAGGATCTGGGCCTGCACCGTCACGTCGAGCGCGGTGGTCGGCTCGTCGGCGATCAACACATCGGGGTCGTTGGCGATGGCAATCGCGATCATCACGCGCTGGCGCATGCCGCCGGAGAACTCGTGCGGATACTGCGACGCACGGGTCCGCGGTTGTGGGATGCCGACGATGTCGAGCAACTCGACCGAGCGATCCCACGCCGCGCTCTTGGACATGTCGTTGTGACTGCGGATCATCTCCGAGACCTGATGGCCGATCTTGTGCGTCGGGTTGAGCGCTGACAGCGGATCCTGGAAGATCATCGAGATGCGCTTGCCACGCTGCTTGCGCATTTCGCTGTTGTTCATTCCGACCAGTTCGAGCCCGTGCACCTTCACCGAGCCCTCGATCTTCGCCGTCTTGGGCAACAGGCCCATCGCAGCGAGGAACGTGACCGACTTGCCCGAGCCGCTCTCGCCGACGACGCCCAGCATCTCGCCGGCGGCGACGGTCACGTCGACGCCGCGCACCGCCTGCACGGCGCCGCTTTCGGTCGGAAAGGTGACCCGCAGGTCGCGGATCTCGAGTACCGGTTTGGCGTCGTTCACGCCCGACTCATGTCTGCCTTGGGATCAAAGGCGTCGCGCAATCCGTCACCGACGAAGTTGATTGCGACGATCGTGATCACCAAGAGGGCACATGGGAAGACGACCAACCACCAGTAGCCGGACAACACGCCACTCTTGGACTGGGCGATCAGCAGGCCCCAGGTCGTGCGGCCTTCACCCGGGCTCGGCCCGTAGCCGAAGAACGACAGCGTCGATTCGGCGAGGATGGCACCGACCACCGACAACGACAACGACACCATGATCGGGCCGAGGGCGTTGGGGATGAGGTGACGGAACATGATGCGCGGCCCACTGGCGCCGACGGAACGCGACGCCTCGATGAACTCGCGTTCCTTCAGCGACAGCACGACGCCACGCACGATTCTGGCGACGGCCATCCAGCCGACCGCGGATAACAACAGCACCATGAAACGAACCGAGGTCTTGTCGCCCATGATCACCTTGAGAAACGAGATTTCGGCCAGCACGTTGCGGAGCACCAGCAGTGACACCAGGATCGGGAACGCCAAGAAGATGTCGGTGATGCGCATCAAGATGTCGTCGAGCAGACCACCGAGATAGCCCGCGAGAGCCCCGACGATGGTCCCGACGGTGCAGGCGATCAGCGCCACGGCGATCCCGATCATGATCGAAATTCGACCGCCGTAGAACACGCGGCTGAACAGGTCACGGTTGAGGTCGTCAGTGCCGAACCAGGCCTTGGCGCTGGGTGGCGCATGAATGAAGGTCGATGCTGTCTTCGGCAACCGCTGGGCCTCTCCGTAGCGAGCGGGAATGCTGGGGAACAAGCACATCAACATCACGATGAGCAGCACGATGAGTGCGACCATCGCCATCCTGTTGCGCTTGTAGTGACGCAGCGCGAGGCGGAACGGCGACAGCGACTCGCCGCCCACACCTTCAGATTCGTCGCGAAGCGTGAGGCCGGTGAGATCGGCGTCAGTATTGGTTTCGATTGCCTGGGCAATCTCGGCGCTGCGCACCTCGGTGGTATCGAGGTCGGGAGTGTGATCGATCTCAGTCAAGGCGGATCCTCGGGTCCAGGACGGCGTAGAGCACGTCAGCGAGCAGGTTGGCGAGAATGACACCGAGGACGATGAACACCATCCATGGCATCAGCTGTGGGAAGTCACCGTTGGTGTAGGCGGTCAAGAAGAAGTCGCCCATCCCCTTGTTTTCAAAGATTCGCTCGGTGATGATGAGGCCACCGATGATGCCGCCGATGTCGATCGCGGCGACCGTCACGATCGGGATCAGCGCATTGCGCAAGGCGTGGCGCACGAGGATGCGGCGCTCACTGACCCCTTTCGCCCTCGCCGTTCGCAGGTAGTCGCTGTTCTTGACCTCGAGGAGCGACGCACGCATGTACCGGGAGTACACGGCGATGATCTGGATGGCTACGACGGTGATCGGCAGGATCAAGTACTTGATCCTGAGGACCAGATCGAAGCCCTTGTGGCCCGGTGGGTAGATCCCCGACGTGGGCAACAGCGGTTTGCTCAATCCCAGCCAACGCGTCAGCGTGATGGCGAAGAACAGCTGCAACAAGATGGCGCTGACGTAGGGAGGAACGGAGATCCCGACGAACGCCGTGGTCGTCGACGTCTGGTCGAACAACGAACGGGGCCGCATCGCCGAGAAGATGCCGATGGCCACGCCGAAAAAGAGGCCGACGCCGGTGGCCAGTGAGCCGAGCACGAGGGTGTTGGCCATCGCCGCCTTCAGCTCGGGCCAGACCGGACGGCTGCCCTTGATGGAGCGGCCCCAGTTGAACGTGACGAAGTGATGCAACCAGCTGAAGTACTGCGACACGATGTTGCCGGTGAGACCGTTCGTCGCCTTGTACTGCTGGATCTTCGCCGGAGTCGCCCGCGGGTTGAGCCGCAAGTAGCTCTGCACCGGATCAGTACCGATGCGGATGGCGATGAAGACGAGAAACGTGATGATGAACAACGTGGGAATGGTCCACATGAGCCTTCGTGCGACGAATCTGATCATCGTGGGCGCACCTCCGAATTGTCGACGCGTGTCGGGTATTGCAGAGCGGGGCCGGCAGATCGCCGGCCCCGCTCACACTAGGTCATTTCTTCAGCGTTGGCTGCTTGTCAGCCAAGCGCAACGTCGGGCTCGCCAGTGACGAGCTGGGTTGCCTCGTAGGTGCCCTTCGACGTGGTTGCCCACACCGTCGGGAGAACCTTGAAGCCGGTGGTCCACTCGTACCACGACGAGTTGGCGCACTCGGTGATCGGGTTGAGACACTCTGGCCACTGCTCGGCACCGACGATGATCTGGCCATCGCCGTTCGAGTCTGTCCACTCGTTGATGTTCTGGAACGCCTGGTAGTTGGCGGCGTCCTTGTCGACCGGGCCACCGACCTGATCGGTACGCCATGCGGCGATGTTGGGGAACTGGTACAGCGGCAGCATGACTGCGTCCGTGGCCAGGGCCTTACCGATCTGGTGGATGAGCTCGGAGCGCTTGGTCTCGTCGACGGTCTGGTCGGACTGGGTCATCAACTTCGATGCGTCTTCGTTGCACCAGCCGCTGGAGTTCTGGCCCTGGTTGTTGTTGTCGGGACCGGGAACCTGCGAGCACGCCATGATGCCGGTGACCGTGGGGTCGGGGCTGGCCGTGTTGATGTACATGGCCATGTCGTACTTCAGTGCTGGGAGGCGCTGCTGGAAGTAGCAGGCTGCGTCGCAGTTGTCGGCCTTGATGTTGAAGCCGGCCTTCTGCAGCTCAGGAATCATGAGGGCCTGGGTCGACTCACGACGGGTGTTACCCGAGTTGATGATCCAGTGGATCTCCGGAGCAACGCCGCCCTTCGCCCACATGCCATTGGCATCCTTGACCCAACCAGCATCGGTGAGGATCTTCGCGGCGCCGGTGGCGTCGAAGTAACCGTCGGTGCCGTCGGCCTTGCCGAAGATCGTGTCATCGCACCACGGGCCGATGGTCGGAACCCACAGGCCACAGTTCAGCAACGGCCCGCCTGGGAAGATCGGGTCGTAGATGTTGGCCAGGATCAGGTTGCGGTCGATCGACTTGGCGAACGCGTGACGGAAGTCGGCGTCCTTGAAGGCGCACGAGCGGGTCTCGTCAGGCGTGCAGTTGGCGTCTTCCTGGAAGTACAGGCCTTCGTAGTTGGTGCCGTAGCCAGGAGTCGACTTGATGTTCGGATCGTTCAACGCGTCGGTGATACCGGCGTACGCCTGCGGGAAGATGAAGTCACTTTCGCCGGAGACGAGCGAGGCGATCTCGGTGTCGCTGTCGGCCTTGGGGACCATGACGATCTTGTCGACCTGGCCTGCGTCGGTGCCGTAGTAGTTCGGGTTCTTCGTCAGCACGAGCTGGTCGAGGCTCCACGAATCGATCTTGTATGGCTGGGCCGAGAACGGGATGTTGTCGGCGAAGTCGGCCGAAACGTCGCTGCAGTTCTTGACTGCGTCAGCCTTGATCAGGTTGATGAACAGCGTCTTGTACGGCGCGTACACCTCGGAGAACTTCACCACGACCTGGTGGTCATCGGTGCCCTGCTCGATGGACGTGATCTTGTCGTATCCCGTGGTGCTCAGCGAGCCAGGGGTCTTCAGCGTCGCATCAACGGTGCACTTGAAGTCGGCGAACGTGATCGCTGAACCGTCGTCCCAAACAGCTTTGGGGTTGATGTTCATCGTCAAGGTCATCGCTGCTCCGCCGCCTGCGGCGGCAGTGGTCTCAGCGCCGCCAGCGGTGGTCTCAGGTGCTGCTGCGGTGGTCTCAGGCGCTGCCGCCGTGGTGCCTTCTGTAGCACCAGTGGTGGCATCCGAACTCTTCGAATCGCTACCGCATGATGCGGCGATGAAGGCCATGCCGACAGCCATTGCAGCGAATCGAGTGCTGCGTTTCGTGATCCTCACGTGGGTGTTCCTCCTATGTGAAACGGCGGGAGG
>JAYVOI010000020.1:0-6352 GCA_043758005.1 Ilumatobacteraceae bacterium | reverse complement strand
CTGCCATCGGCTGCGTGCCATTCCATCTCGCCGCTCTCGGTGTTGGCGACCCATTCGCCTTCTTCGTAGTCGGCGTCGGCATATTCACCCTCGGTTGTCTGGGTTTCCCCGCGGATGTCGATCCGCACACCCGTGAGGCGGGCGGCGAGTCGGGCGTTTTGGCCTTCCTTGCCGATCGCCAGGCTGAGTTGGTGATCCGGCACGATCACGTCGGCCTGGGTGCCGTCGTCGCTGATGATGACTTCTTTGACCTTGGCCGGCGAGAGCGCTTTGGCGACGTAGTCGGCAAAGTCCTCGCTGAACGGCACGATGTCGATCTTCTCGCCACGGAGTTCGTTGACGACCATGCGAACACGGCCTCCACGAGCACCGACACAGGCGCCAACCGGGTCGACGTTGTGATCGTTGCTCCAGACGGCGATCTTGGTGCGGTGCCCTGGCTCGCGGGCACAGGCCTTGATCTCGACGATGCCATCGGCGATCTCGGGAACTTCCAACTCGAACAGCCGCTTGATGAGACCCGGGTGGGTGCGGCTGACGACGATCTGCGGGCCCTTGGCCGTCTTGCGAACCTCGACGATGTATGCCTTGACCCGGTCGCCGGGAACCGGGCGCTCGAACGGCACCTGCTCCGCCTGGGGCAGCAACGACTCCACGCGACCGAGGTCGAGCAGTGTGTAGCGCTGATCGGTCTGCTGGATGATGCCGGTGACGATGTCGCCCTCGCGGTTCGCGTACTCCTCGAACTTGCGGTCGCGCTCGGCCTCGCGGATGCGCTGGCTCATGACCTGACGGAAGGTTTGAGCAGCGATGCGGCCCATCTCTTCCTTCTTCGGCGTGTCGTCGCGCTCGTTGATCCAGTTGCCGTCCTCGTCGACGTCGTACGCCGTGAAGGTGAACTCCATCGTGTCGGGGTTGACCTCGACCATCACTTCGTCGGCAGCCGTCGGACGGCGCTTGTACGCCGTCGCCAAGGCATCGACGAGCACGTGGAGCAACGTGTCGACGGAGATGTTCTTCTCGTTGGCCAGCATTCGTACTGCTTCTGACATGTCGAGACCACTCACGAGGCGTCCTCCTTCACTTCTGCGGGCGCGTCGGCCCGCTTGCTCTTCGGGGCCTTGCCCGGTTTCGGCGCGGGGCCCCACACAAAGACTGTTTTTGCTCGGTCGATCTTGTCGTGGGGCACGACTCGCTCGGTCAATGCCGCATCGTTGAGTTGGATCGTGACCGTCTGGTCGTCGGCGGCGATGAGCACACCTTGCAGGCGGCGCTCGCTGCGCTCGCCCTCCGGCGTGACGATGTCACGCAGCCGCAAGGCCACGGTCTTGCCGATCGAACGCTGGAAATGGGTCGGGATGCGCAGGCTGCGCTCCAGTCCCGGGCTGGTGACCTCGAGCGTGTAGTGGCCACCCATCGGGTCGTCGTGATCGAGCTCGCGCCCGATCAAACGTGAGGCCAAGGCGATGGCCTCCAGGTCGAGGGCTCCGTCGGCGCCGGCCGGGCGATCGATGGTGACGCGCAGCGTTCCGCCACGAAATTCGAGGTCGTACAGGTCGAGCTGCAGGTCAGACACGATCGGGGCGATCAAGCGCTCGACCTTCTTCAACGTGTTGGTATCGCTCATCTCGCCTCCTTTCCTACCTGGGGCCCATCAGTAAAGAAGGCGTGGACCCCGAGGAGCCCACGCCTTCGGTTCATCGAACTTCAAAGGACCGATCGAGTATATCGGCTGGCGGGTAGTGTTTCGCCGCTGTCCGCAACCCTCTACCCGTCCGCCCACGTCCCCAAACCGAGGTATCCGCTGTGCTCCGAATGTCGACAATGTTCCTGCGTACCTTGCGCGAGGACCCTGCCGACGCGGAGGTCGCCAGTCATCGGCTGCTCGTTCGCGCCGGCTACATCCGCCGCGCTGCGCCGGGCGGGTTCACCTGGCTGCCGATCGGGTGGATCGTGTACCAGAACGTCGAGCGGGTGGTCCGCGAGGAGATGAACCGGGCCGGCTTCCAGGAGGTGCACTTTCCTGCGCTCCTGCCACGCGAGCCGTACGAGCTGTCGGGCCGTTGGACCGACTACGGCGACAACGTTTTCCGCCTGAAGGACCGCAAGGGCGCCGACATGTTGCTGGCACCGACCCACGAGGAGCTGTTCACCCTCCTGGTGAAGGACCTGTACAGCAGCTACAAGGACCTCCCGCTGGTGATCTACCAGATCCAGACCAAGTTCCGCGACGAGGCCCGCCCGCGTGCCGGCCTGCTGCGCGGCCGCGAGTTCGTGATGAAGGACTCCTACAGCTTCGACCTCACCGACGAAGGGCTGGAGATCAGCTATCAACGGCATCGCGTCGCCTACCAGCGCACCTTCGACCGGCTCGGCCTGCCCTACGTGATCGTCTCGGCGATGAGTGGTGCCATGGGTGGCTCGGCCAGCGAGGAGTTCCTGGCACCGATGGAGGTCGGCGAGGACTCGTACGTGCGCTGCACGAACTGCGACTACGCAGCCAACACCGAGGCCGTGCAAGTCGCAGCCCGACCGGCGCTACCGTACGACGACGCCCCGGC
Source organism: Ilumatobacteraceae bacterium (assembly GCA_043758005.1). Taxonomy (GTDB): domain Bacteria; phylum Actinomycetota; class Acidimicrobiia; order Acidimicrobiales; family Ilumatobacteraceae; genus JAENVT01. Next base: position 3,791 of record JAYVOI010000020.1, on the reverse strand, counting down.
CGCGCTGGTCGCCGACACGCCCGACACTCCGACCATTCAGACACTCGTCGATCTGATCAACAGCCGTGCTGATCTGCGTCGCGCTGATCGGGAATGGACGGCGGCCGACACGCTGAAGAACGTGATCGTCAAGCTCCGTCACCCAGATGGCCGTACCGAGCCACTGGCCGTCGGCGTGCCCGGCGACCGCGAGGTCGACATGAAGCGGCTCGAGGCTCAGGTCGGGCCGGCCGAGATCGAACCCTTCACCGAGGTCGACTTCGCCGCCAACGCTCACCTGGTCAAGGGATACATCGGGCCAGGGGCGCTCGGTGCCGACAAGCCCGCCGGTGTGCGCTATCTGATCGATCCGAGGATCGTCGACGGCACCCAGTGGGTCACCGGAGCGGATCAGCCGGGCCGTCATGTCCTGTACCTCACCGCCGGCCGCGACTTCACCGCCGACGGCACTGTCGAAGCCGCTGAAGTGGTCGACGGCGATCCCTGCCCTGTCTGTGGCTCGGCGCTCGAGATCGCCCGCGGCATCGAGATCGGCCACATCTTCCAGCTCGGCCGCAAGTATGCGACCGCCCTCGGTCTCAACGTGCTCGACCAGAACGGCAAGCAGCAGGTCGTGACCATGGGTTCGTACGGCATCGGCGTGTCGCGCGCCGTCGCCGCGATCGCCGAGATGAACTGCGACGACAAGGGCCTGATCTGGCCGCACGAGGTCGCCCCGGCCGACGTGCACATCGTGGCCACCGGCAAGGCCAGCGACGCCCAACTTCCGGCAGCCGAGCAGTTGGCCGCCGACTGCGAGGTCGCCGGCCTGCGTGTGCTGCTCGACGACCGGGTCGGAGTCTCGCCGGGCATCAAGTTCAACGATGCCGAGCTGCTCGGTGTCCCGACGATCGTCGTCGTTGGCCGCGGGCTGGTCGACGGGGTCGTCGAGGTGAAGGACCGTCGTTCCGGCGAACGGCGCGACGTCGCCCTGGCCGAAGCCGTCGATGCCTTGCTGGCCACACTCCCCGGCCGATGAGGGACATAGGACCCTGGAGCTGAGTTCTTCGGAGAGTTCTACTGACGAGATGGAAGTACTCCTCATCGAATCAACGCCCGGCGTGGCCGCCACCCTGCAACATCGCCTGGTCCGCGATGGCCACGATGTGATCTCGTGCAACGACTCCCACGGTGGGCCCTGCAAGGGCGTCGAATCCGACGAGACGTGTCCGATGACCCAGCACATCGATGTCGCCATCCTCGCTCGCGAGCGCGACGTTGCGCCGAGTCTCAACGAGATGGGTTCGATCTGCGCCCAACGGCACCGTGTCCCGCTCGTCACGCTGTACCCCGGGGACGAGTTCGGCCCCGGATCCAGCACGGAGATTGCAGCCGCCGTTGCCCGTCGCGAGATCGAGGCCGGGTACGTTGCCGCCGTTCGACGCGACCTGGGCCACGACGTCGGTGACATCACGGTGTTGCGTGAGCACCAACGGGTGCATGTCGCGGTCTCCGTTGCGCAGCCGAGAACGGCACAGGAGATGAGCAGGTTGGCCGACCGCGCCCGCAAAGCGGTCCGCGATCATGACCAGCACACTCCGGTGATCGACATCTCGGTCGTTGCCGCCGAGGTGAGCCCCGAATGGGAGTGATCGGCTAGAACGACACCCGTACCACGAGTGCGGGGAGCGCGTCGATGCCACTGAATCCGGAAGCCGTTGGAACGATCGGTGAGGCCGCTGAGGCTTCCTGGACCAGCAAGGACGCCCTGCTGTACGCCGTCGGCATCGGCGCCGGGACCGACGAGCTCGCCTTCACCACCGAGAACACCAACGGCATCGACCAACAGGTGTTCCCGACGTTCGCGGTCGTGGTGGGATGGGGCGCCGGCTCGGCGATGCGCAACATCGGTACGTTCAACCCGGCGTTACTGGTGCATGGCCAACAGGCGATCACCTTCCACAAGCCGCTGCCGGTCAGCGGGTCGGCCAGCATGCAGGGCCAGGTGGTTGCGATGTACGACAAAGGCAAGGCCGCAGTGGTCGTGACCGAGACGGGCGCCACCGATCTGGCCGACGGGCAGCCGTTGTTCACCAACCGTTCCTCGGTGTTCATCCGCGGCGAGGGCGGATGGGGCGGCGACCGCGGCCCGAGTGGCCCGCAGAACGAGCCACCCGACCGCGCCGCGGATCACCAGGTCACCTACCAGACCTCGCCCGATCAGGCCTTGATCTACCGGTTGTCGGGCGACCGCAACCCGTTGCACAGCGACCCGTCGTTCGCGGCGATGGGCGGATTCGACCGACCGATCCTCCACGGCCTGTGCACCTACGGGTTCACCGGTCGGGCACTGCTGCACACGATGTGCGGCAGCGATGCCCGCCGGTTCAAGCACATCGAAGGTCGATTCACGTCACCGGTGCTGCCGGGCGAGGCGCTGACCGTGGCGATGTGGGACATCGACGACGGCGCGACGGTGTTCACGACCTCCGTCGGAGATCGTGCCGTGATCGATCAGGGGCTCCTGCGCTTCGACTGAGCGCTGTTCAGCGGCTGTCCGGTCAGCGGGGCTGTGGCCAACCGCCTGGCTCGCCATCCATGCCCGAGTTCTGCCGAGCCTTGGCGAGCAAGTCGCGAACGATGGGGCCGAGCAACGTCGGATCCTCGACCGGCGCCTGGCGTGGTCCGCGGACCCATCCTTCGGCGATGGCCAACACGTCGCCACTGGCCTCGAAGACGCGCCCGCTGACGTCTTTCGACTCCGCGGATGCCAGCCACGTGACGATCGGCGCGATCCAACGGGGCGAGCGCATCTCGCGCTGCTCGTCGGTTTCCGGCGCCGGGCCGAGGCCTTCGGTCATGCGGGTCAGGGCGACGGGGGCGACGGCATTGACGGTGACCCCATAGCGAGCGAGTTCGAGCGCGGCGATGTTGGTGAAGGCGGCGATGCCGGCTTTGGCTGCGCCGTAGTTGGTCTGACCCGGGTTGCCATAGATGCCACTGACCGACGTGGTGTTGATGATTCGCCCGTCGACCGGCTGACCGGCCTTGGCCCGCTCGCGCCAATACGCAGCGGCCCATCGGGAGGGAGCGAACGTGCCCTTGAGGTGCACGTTGATGACCGCGTCCCATTCCTCCTCGGTCATGTTGGCCAGTACGCGGTCGCGCAAGATGCCCGCGTTGTTCACGACGACGTGGAGATCGCCGAACGTCTCGATCGCCGTGTTGATCAGGCGCTGCGCGCCCTCCCACGACGACACACTGTCGCCGTTGGCGACTGCCTCGCCGCCCATGCCCTTGATCTCCTGCACGACCTGCTCGGCCGGGCTGAGATCGCCGCCCGAACCGTCGATCGCGGCGCCCACGTCGTTGACCACCACGTTGGCGCCGTGGGCCGCGAGGCTGAGGGCGTGTTCGCGCCCGATGCCCCGGCCGGCGCCGGTCACGACGGCGACGCGCCCTTCACACAGCTTGCTCATTTGGCACTCGTCTCGCTCATGAAAACCCCTCGGCTAGGTAGTGGACTACGCGAATCATAAAGTGAGGACGATGTGTGACTGCCAGTCGACTCGTGGATTCACGCGGCGCGAGGCTCTCGGCACCGCCCTCGCGGTCGGGTCGGCGATCGCTCTGGGAGGGGCGATATCGACCCAGGCCGACGCCGCGACGGGGCCGGCGGTGCCAGCGGTCGAAGTGTTACCAGGGTTGTCGATCTACCCCCGCGACGCATGGGGGATGCACCTCCCACCGGTTGCGCCCATCGAGGTCGAGACGCCGCAGTTCCTGCTGGTGCACCACTCGGCCTCCTCCAA